>CAUZIR010000103.1:0-6203 GCA_963579815.1 Dehalococcoidia bacterium | reverse complement strand
CGAAACGTGCCCACTCATGGTGAAGTCTTCGGCAGTCGAGAAAAGGTTCGACATGGCGAAAACGAGCAGCAGGCCCAGGCCGACGCCGACGAGCGCCCCCACGACGGCGGAGCCGATGCCGTACATGGCCCCTTCGGCCAGGAACATGCGCGTCAGGTGCTGGCGCTGCATACCCACCGCTCTGGCCATGCCCATTTCGCTCTTCCTCTCGGCGGCGAGCATGGAGAAGATGAGGAAGATTAGCAGCAAGCCCACGCCTATTGAAAAGAGGCCGAACAGGGTGAAAAACAGTACGAACTGGGAGCCCTGGGCGTTGGCCCGTTCGACGAGGTCGGCCTTTAGCGGCACCAACTCCAGCCCGGCCTCGGTTATTGCGGGCGTGTCGGAGAGCCGTTCTTCGATGCTCTCGGAGTACTGGACTCCCTCGAACTGGTCTCCTCGATTGGAAATCAGTATCCTCGTCAATTCACCCTCGGCGCCGAGCAGGTTCTGCACGTGGGCGAGCGAGGTCATGACCACGAGTTTGGTCGAGTTGTCTCTCCAGTAATAGCCGTCTACGATCGCCTTGACGGTGAACGGTACGAGTCGATCGGGACCGAGCGCGATCTCGATCTCGCCTCCGACGACGACGTCGATCTCCTCCGCCCCTTCGACGTCTATGTAGACCTCATCGATGGCCAGACTGCCTATATCAAGAGGAGTGCCGTCGATGTCGCTTAAGGCTTCGAATGCGGTAGCTTTGTCCGCCTGAACGCCGATGAGCAGGGATTGGACCTCGAAGCGCCGACTGCGGGTATTGACCACCGCGATCGACTCGGAGTACTCGGGCAGGGTGGCGGCGATGTCCGGGTCCGCTTCCAGTATCTGCCCGATCTCTTCGTACAGACTTTGCGGGAATGTTTCAGGGACGGCGATTCCTTCCCAGACATCCGAGTTGGCGTCCACGCCCACGAATTCATCGAGTTCCCTCAGCGCATCGGTGGCGTCACTCTTGATGCTGAACGTCAACGAGTCCCCGACCGTGAACGCAATGGACACGATGGCCGTGGCCAGCATGAGGCCGGTTACGGCCAGCAACGTCCGGGCGGGTCTGCGCACGACGTTACGCAGGGCCATCCGAAGCAGGATGGTGTTGCGCAGTGCTATGTAGGCGAGGTAACCAACAATTACCGTGAAGACCACCAGCAACGTGAGGGCGATGCTGGAGAGCGGTGCGCCGAATAGTTCGTCCATGTTGTCTGCCTAGCTCTGCCCGGCTGTTGCACCATTGGCACCGTCGGACTCGATGCGGCTGTCCCGCATGCGGATGGTCCGGTGGGTCATGGCGGCCACCTCGTCGGAGTGGGTGACTATGACGAAGGTCTGCTGGTTCTCGACGTTCAGGCGGGTCATCAGCCCCATTACTTCGGCAGCATTTTCGCTGTCCAGGTTGCCGGTGGGCTCGTCGGCCCAGACTATTTCGGGGCGGTTCACCAGCGACCGGGCGACGGTGACACGCTGCTGTTGTCCCCCGGAAAGCTCGGCGGGGTAGTGGCTCTTCCAGTCTCCGACAGACACCATGTCCAGCGCCTCTTCCGCCGCCTTTCGGGCCTGCTTGGCTCCTGTGCCAGAAACCAGTAGCGGCATCTCCACGTTCTCCAGCGCAGTCAGCACGGGTAGCAGGTTAAAGGCCTGGAATATGTAGCCCATGCGCTGGGCCCTATATTTCGTCTTGACCCGGTCGGACATGTCCGAAAGCTCGGTTCCATTGATTTTTACGCTGCCAGAAGTCAGGTCGTCGAGGCCCGAAAGGCAGTTGAGCAGCGTCGTCTTGCCACAACCGCTCGGCCCCATGACGGCGACCATCTCGCCTCGTTGAACGCCCAGCGACACCGACCGCAGCGCCTCGACTGTGACGCGCCCGGAGTCGTACACCTTGCACACACCGTTGGCCTCAATTACGTACTGGTCTTGCTCGCTCATTCGTGCTCCATGGGGGTTTTAGCCGTGAAGTTGCGTTCCCTGAGAAGGGAAGGTTAAAAGCCAGTTTCAGGGTCGAGCCATTCGTCGAAGTCTACCTGGAAGGTCGAGATTATCCGGGCCACCATGCCGTAGTAGCTGACAAGCACCACGAAGTCGACCGCCTGCCGGGTGCCGAGCAGGTGCTCAATTGCGGCCAGCGTCCTCTCTGTCAGTGCCCCGTCTCTTGTTAGCTCTCGGGCACCCTGGGCGAACACGCCCTCTTTTGCTGGCAGGCCCATCGGCGCCTTGCCTGAGCGTATCGCCTCGATGACCTCGTCCCGCACTCCGACCTCCCGGGCGACCGGCTCGTGCTGGGCCCACTCGTAGCGGTTGCCCATCTCCCTCGCCGTGGCCAGGATGGCGGTCTCCCGAATGGCCGGGTCTAGTGGGCAGTTGTAGCGCAGGTACTCCCCCATAGAGGTAACGGCCTCGGCCGCGTCCGGGCTGTTCAGCAGCGCCGCAAACACGTTCTGCACAGACCCCCTGGTTGATGCGATGCGGTCGTAGATGCCCAGTTTGTCGGGCGGCATCTGGTCTCGCTGTACGTAGGGAACCCTGGCCAAAATGAACTCTCCGGTTGCTATTAATGCAGGACCGACTCAAGGGTACCGGTCCAGTCCGTCTCCCGTCTCGCGTTTCGCGTCACGGTTGCGTTGTGCGAGCCAGGGCCTTGAGCCTTTCAGACACCGTGACTGGGTAAGAAGTCGGTTCCGACAGTTCCTTCACCCCGTCGGGCAGCCGGGCCATTTCGCTCGCGAACCGGTCCCGCAGGACCGACAGGCTCGGCGACTCGCCGGTGCGGGCACCGGCGGCCATGACCGTCTCCATGAGAGGCGCCCAGCCGGGACCAGTGGGAGATGGCTCGGCGTCGGTGCAGATGAGGTCGCCGGCGGGGGTGCCGCCCTGGACGCGACGGTAAACCTGCTTGGGACCGGGCAGGTTGCCCTTGTCGGTGCTCATTTTCATGACCGGGCGACCGTCGTATTGCACTATTTTGTAGACCAGATCCGTGTACGGCGCGTCCGCCGAGGTGCCCACTTTGGTGCCGACGCCGAACACGTCTATTGGCGCACCGTCGCGCACCAGACGGTCGACGGAGTACTCATCCAGGCCGCCACTGGCTACTATCTTGATGTCTTTTAGACCGGCTTCATCCAGCAGCGCGCGAGAGGCACGGGCCAGTTCACCCAGATCGCCGGAGTCCAGTCGTATGGCCGCGACACTGCCCCCGGCCGCCGCCGCCTCGCGCGACACCGTGATGGCCGCCGCGACCCCGGCGAGCGTGTCGTAGGTGTCTACCAGCAATGTAGAACCCTGGGAGAACGCCCGCACGAACGCCCTGAACGCCTCAATCTCGCTATCGAAAGTTGTAACGAACGAGTGCGCCATCGTCCCTGCGGCCGGAATGCCGTATTGCTCGGCCGCCTGCACGTTGCTGGTGGCTTCGAAGCCCGCGAGAAAGCTCACCCTGGCCATCTTCAGCGCGGCGTCGGTGCCGTGCACCCTGCGCGCAGCGAAGTCCACCACCGACCGGCCCTGTGCCGCCGTCACGACCCGTGACGCTTTAGATGCCAGCGTGGTCTGCACGTTGACCTGGTTCAGCAAGTAGGTCTCGGCCATCTGCGCCTCGATGACCGGGCCGGTGACTTCCAGCACCGGCTCTTGGGGGAAGCATGGCGTCCCCTCCGGCATCGCCCGGACAGACCCGGTGAACCGCAGGTCGGCGAGGAACTCGAGGAACGCGGGCGCGAAATCCCCCCGGCGTTCTAAAAAGCCGAGCAAGTCCGGACCGGGCCTGAACCCTTCGAGAAACCCCAGCGCGTCCTCAAGACCGGCGAAGACCATATAGCCGCGCCCCGACTCGCTGCCCCCCGGGTCCCCACTATTGGGAGGCAGCGTGCGGAAGTAGAGGCTAAACGTGGCCGATGCCGTGCGGCCAGCGTGCCAGTAGGCCTGAGCCATGGTTAGTTGGTACAGGTCTACGAGCATTGGAAGCATCCTCTGGCCGCTCGGGTGGGGCTCGGGACTAGCCGCGCGCCGCTTTCACCTTGTCCAGCGTGACCGGAGGCAGCGGGAAGACCCAGCCCCGGTTGCTTATGATCTCAGCCGCCAGCGACTGGGGTATGGCGATAATCATCTCTGGCTCAATGGAGAACCGGCCGTCGAAGCCGCCCATCGCGCTACGGGCGTGCACGCCGCTGTAGCCCCCGGCATCGACCCCGCCGTCGGCGTACGAGCCCTTGCCACCGCCGAAGACCGACTGCCACCGGAACGAGTAGCCGTTGGTGACCAGTGGGGCGCCTTCAAATGCACCGCCGCCGGGCGACACAACCATGCCCAGCGCCTTGACCGTGTACAGCACGTCGTTGAGGTCGCCCTCACCGCCGCAGCTCAGCGCCCAGTGCAACGCCCGCACGTGCGTGTCGGCGGCGAACTGGCCGCCGTCGAAGCCGTGCTGAATCCTATCGGGGTCGTCGTTCATCGGGTAGTCGCCGCCGATGGTGCCGGACAGGTACACAAGTCCGCTCTCCTGCACGATGGCCTTTGCTATCGGCGAATCGGCCAGGGAGACGACATTCTCATCGAATGAACCCAGGGCGATGCCCAGGTCCTTCACCCTGTCGTAAACGTCGAAATCTCGCCGTAGCTCGCTCGGTATCGCGGCCCCGTCGTAGTGCTTTCCCATAAACCCGCCTCTCTTTACTCTGTTTCGTTTGGTTCGCCCGATGGTCGCCCTGGCGGCGGCCCGGATGTTACCAGAATCGTGCCCGGTAAAACGGCTAGTTTTACCTGAACGCTAGCGAAGAAACACGCTGGAGTCGGCGTGGGGGAACACGATCTCCAGCACCGCCTGCCGCTCCCTCTCCAGCGTGCGCGAGTACTGCTCTCGCGCCGGGTCGTCGGGCCCGAGTTTGTGCGGGCACGGCTCCCCGCGTTCTTCTTGTGGGCACAGGTGCAGGTCGGCCGCCCGCTCCCAGAACCCGCACAGCTTCAGGGGGAAAAACAGTGTCTCGGCCGCCGTGCGCAGGTCGGCCATTATCTCGCTGGCCCGAAACTCGGTGTCACCGGTGAACTCTATGTGGATGGTGTTCATGTGGAAAAGTGCTCGAACCCTGTAATACCAGGCTTTACCTGTTCGTCGTTCTCGTCTAATACCGTGACCTGCGGCTCGCCTGCCACCACTTTGCCGATTGGCGTGATGGCGGGGTATGCGGCGCGCGCTGCCTCGACCACTTCGGCAGAGGCGGTGAACAGCAATTGGTAGCCCTCGCCGCCGCCCAATGCCAAATCGACCCAGTCGTTTGGGAACACGGCCCGCAGCGCAGGCTCGACCGGCACCTCTGCTAGCCGGATTACCGCCGCTGCGCCACTCGCCCTGCATACCCTGCCCAGGTCGGCTGTCAGGCCGTCGCTAATGTCGGACGCGCAGGCGACCCCGTTAGCTGCCAGCCACACGCCCGTCGTCACGGCAGGCTCGGGTCGCCGGTGGGCTTGGACGAGGGTCGCGCCTTGTCCACTGGGCCCGCCGGGGACCGGGCCGGACATGAGGAGTTTCAGACCGCCCGCCGAGCCTCCCAGCGGCCCTGTAAGGGCGATGACGTCGCCGGGCTTCGCGCCCGATCTCGTCATGGGTCGGGCCGCTGTTTCGCCTACTCCGTGAGACGCAGCGCCCACCATAGCTACAGAGATGAACATCGTTCCAGACCGCACCACGTCGCCGCCGACCACGCGCCCGCCAAAGCGGGAACAGGCCTGCGCCATGCCCGTGTACAGATCGTCGAGCAGGTCCGGCGACTCCGTGCCCGTTAGGCCGAGCGAAACGGTCGAATAGGTGGGATGAAAACCCATGGCGGCGATGTCGCTCTGGCAGCTAACCATCGAGCGCCAGCCAACGTCAGCGGGCGTTGAATAAGAAAGATCGAAGTGGGAACCGTCAACCATGGCGTCGCAGGTGAATACGGTAGCTCCGGCCGGTCCCTCCCAGGCTGCGGCGTCGTCCCCATTGCCCAGGACCAGCGCGAGGCCGTCGAGGGGTTCGCCCTCGGGCCTGAAGTTGCGATCAAACACGGAGACGAGCCTTTCGATGAGGCCGAATTCGCTCAGCCTTGAGACTGTTTTTTCGTTAGGGGGCATGCCTGGATCGAACACGGGGGCTCAGGCGATGCTTCGGCTGCGGTGCTGGCGAAAAATGCAGTCGTTCA
>CAUZIR010000102.1:0-6233 GCA_963579815.1 Dehalococcoidia bacterium | reverse complement strand
CCGGCGACTTCCCCGGCGGCGACATCGTCGGGCAGTGCCTGGAGCAGCTCACGACCCTCAGCTTCCTAGCGGCCGCCACCGAATCCGCCCGCCTGCTGACCACCGTCATGGTGGTGCCATACCGGGCCGCGGTGCATGCCGCCAAGATTCTCGCCACCATCGACGTTCTGTCTGAGGGCCGTCTCGACCTGGGCATCGGTGCGGGCTGGATGCGCGAGGAGTTCGAGGCCGTCGGCGCCCCCGACTACGACCGTCGCGGCAGGGTGACCGACGAGTACATCGCGGCCTTCAAAGAGCTATGGACGGCGACGAATCCGGAGTTCTCCGGCGACTACGTTTCCTTCTCCGACATCGCCTTCGAGCCCAAGCCCGTGCAAAGCCCGCACCCACCAATCTGGACCGGCGGTGAGAGCCCTCCGGCCCTGCGGCGAGCAGGCAGATTGGCCGACACCTGGTACCCCATCGGCAATAACCCCAACCACCGGCTCGGCACACCCGCCCGTTTGGCCGAGTACTACGGCCGGGTGAAAAAGCACGCAGAAGAGGCCGGCCGCGAGCCCGAGGCGATCTCCCTCGCTTATGCTGCCAGCTGGTACGACGAGCGCAACGCCCAGCAGGCCGAGGACGGCAGCCGCCTAATACTCACCGGCCGACCCGAGCAGATCGCCGGCGACATCCAAAGCTTGGCCGAAGTAGGCGTGGAGAGCATCCTCATCGACGTGCTCGGCTTCGACCTGCAGACCACCTCCACCACTGAGTCCGCCGAGCGCATGGACTTTTTTACCCGTGAGATACGGCCGCTCGTTGGTTAGGCCTGCCTGCCGTTGAAGTACGGCTTCGAAGCGCCCGGCACCGGCCGCCTGGCCGGCCCCGATGCGCTGACCAGGGTTGCTCGGCACGGCGAGGAGCTGGGGTTCGAGCACGTGTCGCTGGGTGACCACATCGTGGTCCCGCGCACTATCGACTCGACCTATCCCTATACCGACTCCGGCGATTTCGCGGGCGTGTGGGCTCACACTGAAGGGTCGACCGACACCGGAATCATGTTCGAGCAACTAACGGTGCTCGCCTATCTCGCCGCATGCACCGATACCATCCGCCTCCTCTCCTCCGTCTCGGTGCTGCCGTACCGGGAGCCTGTGCTGACGGCGAAGATCCTCTCGACGATCGATGTGCTGTCAGGCGGCAGGCTCGACGTGGGCTGCGGCGCCGGTTGGATGGAGGAGGAGTTCGTCGCCCTCCAGTCGCCGCCCTACGCCCGCCGCGGCGCCGTTACCAACGAGTACATCGCCGCCTTCAAAACGCTCTGGACGGCCGATGATCCCGAATTCGCCGGCGAATTCGTCTCCTTCGCCAACATCGCCTTCGAGCCGAAACCAGTGCAGAAGCCTCACCCGCCTATCTGGATCGGTGGGGAGAGCCCGCCTGCCGTCCGCCGCGCGGCGAGGCACGCCGACGTCTGGTACCCCTTTGGCAACAACCCGAGGCACCTCCTCGACACGCTGGAAAGGCTTAAAGCCGGCATCGACGGGCTCCGCGACGAGACCGAAAAGGCCGGCCGCGACCGCGACGCCGTCCGCATCGCCTACAGCGCCGAGATGTTCTACACCGATGCCGGCCCCCAGTACACGATCGACGGCAACCGTCATCTACTTACGGGCGAACCCGAACAAGTTGCAGAGGACATCGCCGCCATGGCCGACCTCGGAGTCGAGCAGCTCATGCTCGACTATCAGGGCCCGACGATCGATGAGACCATGAGTCGTATGGACCGTTTCGCCACGGAGGTTAGGCCGCTGGTGGGGGACATTCCTTAGCTAAAGTATGTCCCCCACACCTCCTAAGGAATTGCGAGGATCATGAAAGCCGTTTACATAACCGAACACGGAGGGCCCGATGCCCTGACGGTGGGCGAGCGGCCCGATCCGAAGCCTGGACCGAACGATGCCCTGATACGGGTGCGGGCCTGTGCCCTGAACCGGCTCGACCTCTACGCTCGCGCCGGTGAGCGTGGCACCCGCCTGGCGCTGGACGAGCCGCACATACTGGGCGGCGACATTGCCGGAGATGTCGTCGAGGTTGGCTCGGAGGTCACCCGCCTGGCCGTTGGCGAGCGGGTCGTCGTCAACCCGCGCCTCACCTGCCGACAGTGCCCCGCCTGCGTGTCCGGACAAACGGAGTTGTGCGAGCGACCCGGCATGATCGGATCCACGACCAACGGTGGATACGCCGAGCTTGCAGTGGCCCCAGCGACCAATTGCATCCCTCTGGCAGACGACCTGTCGTATGAGCAGGCAGCTTCCCTTCCGACCGTCTTTCTTCCCTGCTGGTCCATTCTTATGCGCCACGCCGAGCTCAAGCCCTGGGAGACTGTGCTGGTACTGTCCGCCTCTAGCGGAGTCGGCACCGCCGGTATTCAATTGGCCAAAAACGTTGTCGGTGCACGCGTAATCACCACCACCAGTTCACAAGAGAAGGCCGAAAAGGCCCGAGCGCTGGGCGCGGACGAGGTCATAAATTACAAGGAAGAAAGCATCGCTCAGCGGGTGAAAGAACTCACCGGCGGCAAGGGGGTCAACGTTGTCATCGACCACGTCGGTGCCGACTTTTGGCCCGAGGCGTCTAGGTCATTAGGCGTAGGCGGGCGCTACGGCATCTGCGGGGCCACCACCGGCCTCAAGGTCGAGCTCCAAGTGGGGCTGTTGTTCCTCAAGCACCAGAAAATCTTCGGCGTCTTCATGGGCCGAAATTCCGACCTGCGACACATCGTCGACCTGGCCGGGCGCGGCACCATCCGGGGTGTGATCGCTGAGACGTTCCCACTAGAGCAGGCCGCAGACGCGCACCGCCTGATGGATGAAACCAACTTCTTCGGCAAAATCGTCTTGACGGTCGCGTGAGCAGAGTCGCCCTGGTGACGGGCGGCGGTGCCGGGCTCGGTCGTGCGACGTGCCTCGCCTTCGCGGCCGATGGCGCTGCAGTGGTCGTAGCAGATCGTGCCGCTGAGAGTGCGGCAATGACCGTCTCGCTCATAGAGCGCGAGGGTGGATCGGCGGTCTCGGTCGAGATCGATGTTACGCAGACATCAGATTGCGAACTAATGGTCACCGTTGCCACGAGCCGCTTCGGACGACTGGACTTCGCCTATAACAACGCTGGTATGGGCGGCGAGGGCCTGCCTACTCATGAGACGACCCTTGCCCACTGGGATGCCCTTATGGCAGTGAATCTCACCGGCGTATTCCTGTCGATGAAGCACGAGATCCCGGCCATGCTGGAAACGGGGGGCGGCGCCATCGTCAACACGTCATCCATACGAGGCCTCGTTTCCTACCCGGACCTGTCTGCCTACACTGCGTCCAAGCACGCCGTGCTCGGGCTGACTAAGAGCGCGGCGCTTGAGTACGTCGACAAGGGCATTCGTATCAATGCCGTCTGCCCCGGCGTCGTGAAGACGGCGCTGGTCAAGCAAAGCTACGCCCGCATGCCCGGTTTCGAAGAGAGATCGCTGGCCCTCCACCCCGTAGGACGCTTCGGAGATCCCGAAGAAATCGCGGCAACGGTGGTTTGGCTGTGCTCGGACGACGCGTCTTATGTTGCGGGTGCCGGTCTGGTGGTCGATGGCGGCTGGGTGGCGCAGTAGCGCCGGGGCCGTTACGATTCTCCCGCCCCTGGGAAATTGATACGGGGAAACTGATATGAGTGACTTCGACCAAAAAATAGCTCTCGTCACCGGGGCCGGTTCAGGCATTGGTAGAGCGACGGCTTTAGTTTTTGCCCGGGAGGGCGCGACGGTCGCCTGTTCGGACATCGACACCGAGTCCGGTGAGGCTACGGTGCGGATGATCGAAGACCTGGGCGGAACGGCGTCTTTCGTTCGCGCTGATGTTTCCGTTGGCGCAGACGTTGAAGCGATGGTGCAGACCGTCGTCGAGCGCTACGGCCGGTTGGACGTTGCCCACAACAACGCGGGTATTGGCGGTCTCGGTAAGCCGATTGTTCAACACTCATTAAGTGAGTTTGAACGCACCATGGCCGTTAACACTAAGGGGGTTTTTCATGGTATGAAATACCAGATTCCCCAGATGCTCAAGCAGGGTGGCGGGGCCATCGTTAACACGTCGTCGATGATGGGCCTGGTTGGCTTGGCGGGGATAAGCGCCTACTCGGCCAGCAAGCACGCTGTAGTTGGTTTGACGAGATCGGCGGCATTGGAGTACGGCTCCAAAGGGGTGCGCATCAACTGCATTTGCCCCGGCATCATCCGTACGCCCATCAACCAGAAGTACTGGGATGAGTTCCCTGAGGCGGAGAAAGAGTGGCTGTCCATTGAGCCCATCGGCCGCTACGGCGAGCCCGAAGAGGTTGCCGAGGTAGTGGTCTGGATGGCTTCAGACGAGGCTTCTTTCATGCACGGACACGCTTTGAGCGTCGATGGCGGGGCGACGGCCCAATGACAGACGGCCCAGTGTCGGGCGGCCAAGTGTCGAGCGGAGAGTTCGCAGGCAAAGTTGCCCTGGTCACCGGTGCCTCGGGCGGCATTGGCCGGGCGGCGGCGCTGCGGTTCGCTTCCGGTGGCGCTACTGTGGTCTGCTCCGACATTGCTGAAGATGGCGGCCACGAGACCGTGTCCTTGATCGCCGCCGGGGGTGGGACGGCATCGCTCGTCCTCGCCGACGTTTCTTCGGAGTCCGATGTTGAATCGCTTATCGACATTACGATGCACGAGTACGGCAGGCTCGACATTGCCTTCAACAACGCCGGTATAGGCCTGTTCGGCAAGACGATTGTCGAGCACACGGAAGACGACTACGACCGGATTATGGGAGTCAACAGCACGGGCGTGTTCCTCTGCTTGAAGTACGAGATTCCCGCCATGCTTGAGAGCGGCGGGGGCTGCATTGTCAACACGGCCTCCAAGGCAGGCCTGGTGGGCGACGCGGGCCTTTCGGTCTACTCGGCCAGCAAACACGCGGTGGTGGGCATGACCAAGACCGCCGCCCTCGAATACGCTCGCAAGGGCATACGGGTCAACTGCGTCGCGCCGGGGGTTATTGATACGGACATCAACACGCCGTTTTGGCAGGCGAACCCGGGGGCGTACGAGGAGTTCTCCAAAAAGCCACCCATGGGCCGCATGGGCACCGCCGAGGAGGTCGCCGAGGCGGTCGCCTGGCTGTGCACCGACGACGCGGCGTTCGTGCACGGTCATGCCATGTCGGTAGATGCCGGGATGTTGGCGGAATAGACGATGGGCATGCTCGACGGAAAAGTAGCGGTGGTCACCGGTGGTACTTACGGCATTGGCCGAGCCGTCTCCGTGCGCGCAGCGGCCGAGGGCGCGAAGGTCGTCATCGGCGCGCGTGGTCAGCAGGCCGGAATCGACACCGTGAAAGAGATTGAGGCCGCCGGTGGCGAGGCGACTTTCATTGCCACCGATGTGGCCAAGGCCGATGATGTCGAAGCCCTTATTAGCGGCACCATTGCCGCCTATGGGCGGCTCGACCTGGCCTGCAACAACGCGGGCATCGGTGGCGAGCGACAACTCATTCACGAAGTGAGCGAGGAAGACTTCGAGTCGATTATGGCGCTCAACCTGCGCGGCTGTTTCGTGTGCGTGAAGTTAGAGCTTCAGCAGATGCTAAAAGTTGGTGGGGGCAGCATTGTGAACATGGCCAGCGCCAATGGCCTTATCGGCACCGCGCTGTTCACCGCTTACACGGCGAGCAAGCACGGCATGGTGGGCTTGACGAAGGCGGCTGCGCTGGAGTACGCCGACAAGGGCATTCGGGTAAATGCTGTCTGCCCTGGCGGCGTGGAAACCCCGCTATTCACCGAGACATACCCTGTGGGCTCCGAGTCTCGTAAAGCGGCCATGGACTTCCACCCCATCGGCAGGATCGGCACGTCGGAGGAAATAGCCGCAGCGGTCGTCTTCTTGTGGTCAGACAAAGCCTCGTACATTACCGGGACCTGCCTCACCCTCGACGGCGGCCTGACCGCCAACTAGGGCGCTCTGATCTTGTCTGCTCTTCGGCCCCTGGCCTCATCGTCTGCCCGCGCGGGCTTTGCCCGGCTTGTTGTTCCGTCGGCTCTTCGACCTTCGACCTCATCTGTATCCCGCGCGGGCTTTGCTTGGCTCGTAATTTCGTTGGCACTGGTGGTGCTCGCGGCTTGTGGCGGGGTTGACGGGGGTTCTGGCTCGCTGCAGGCTACTTCGAGGCCCGATTTTA
>CAUZIR010000101.1:0-6362 GCA_963579815.1 Dehalococcoidia bacterium | reverse complement strand
AACCCAGCTCACGTGCCGCTTTAACCGGCGAACAGCCGGACCCTTGGGACCTTCTTCAGCCCCAGGATGCGACGAGCCGACATCGAGGTGCCAAACCTTGCCGTCGATATGAACTCTTGGGCAAGATCAGCCTGTTATCCCCGGGGTAGCTTTTATCCGATAAGCCACGGCCCTTCCACACGGGACCGTAGGATCACTTTGGCCGACTTTCGTCCCTGCTCGGCTTGTAGGCCTCGCAGTCAAGCCCCCTTCTACCAATGCGCTCTGCGGGTGATTTCCATCCACCCTGAAGGGACCTTTGCACGCCTCCGTTACTATTTGGGAGGCGACCGCCCCAGTCAAACTGCCTGCCAGACACGGTCCCCCTGCTTGTTCAGGGGTTAGATCCAAAAATCGAGAAGAGTGGTATTTCACCGGCGGCTCCATCTGGACTGGCGTCCAGACTTCAATGCCTCCCACCTATGCTACACATCACGATCCTCAGAGCAATGTCAGGTTGCAGTAAAGCTCCACGGGGTCTTTTTGTCCTGCTGCGGGTAACGAGCATCTTCACTCGTACTTCAATTTCACCGAGTACTTCCTCGAGACAGCGCCCCAGTTGTTACGCCTTTCCTGCGGGTCGGAACTTACCCGACAAGGGATTTCGGTACCTTAGGACCGTTATAGTTACGGCCGCCGTTCACCGGGGCTTCGGTTCGTAGCTCTCACCACTCCCCTTAACCTTCCGGCACTGGGCAGGCGTCAGCCCCTATACGTCGTCTTGCGACTTAAGCAGAGACCTGTGTTTCTGATGAACAGTCACCAGGGCCACTTCGCTGCGACCCCGAAACGCTTCGCCCGTAAAGGACTACACGCTCCAGGGCACTCCTTATCCCGAAGTTACGGAGTTAGATTGCCGAGTTCCTTGAGGAAGTTTCTCTCGTCCGCCTTACCGTGCTTACGGTTGTCCACCAGTGTCGGTTTGCGGTACGGATACCTTAGATTCTAGTCACGAAGATTTTCTGGCCGGCGTAGCCTCAGCAAACTTCCCCAGGGCGAACCCTGAAGTCGCCTTACCCCTCAGCTCGTAGCCCCGGAACGGGTTTTCCTATCCCGGGATGGCCTACAGGTTCGGACGCACCATGTCCAATAGGCACGCTTTACCTAGCTTTCCGTGTCCCTCCTTGACCTTAAAACGAATAAAAGGTAGCGCTGGAATATTGACCAGCTATCCATCGCCTACGCCCTTCGGCCTCGGCTTAGGACCGGCTAACCCTACGACGAACGACGTTGCGTAGGAAACCTTGGACTTTCGGCGGGTGCGGTTCTCACGCACCTTTACGCTACTCATGCCTGCATTCTCACTTCCCTGCGCTCCACCTTGACTTACGTCAAAGCTTCAATGCCCAGGGAACGCTCCCCTACCCCTCCCGATTACTCGAGAAGCCGCGATTTCGGCAACGGGCTTAAGCCCCGGTAAATTGTCGGCGCAAGGTCACTCGACCAGTGAGCTATTACGCACTCTTTAAAGGATGGCTGCTTCTAAGCCAACCTCCTGGCTGTCTGAGTGACCTAACTTCCTTTTACACTGAGCCCGTACTTAGGGGCCTTAATCGGCGGTCTGGGCTGTTTCCCTCTCGACAATGGAGCTTATCCCCCACTGTCTCACTCCCTAGGCATGGACAGGACGGCATTTGTGGTTTGGTTGAGTTTGGTAGGCTTACGCCCCCTAGCTCATCCAGAGCCCTACCTCCGTCCCTCCCCCTAGAGGCTGCACCTCAATGCATTTCGGGGAGAACCAGCTATCTCCGGGTTCGATTGGCATTTCACCTCTACCCACAGTTCATCCGAGAATTTTGCAACATTCACCGGTTCGGGCCTCCACTCCGAGACTATCGGAGCTTCACCCTGACCATGGGTAGCTCACCCGGTTTCGGGTCTACTCCGTGCGACTGAATCGCCCTATTCAGACTCGCTTTCGCTACGGCTCCGGGACGTCTATATCCCTTAACCTTGCCACACAGATGTAACTCGCAGGCTCATTCTTCAATAGGCACACCGTCACCTCGACTGTGTCGAGGCTCCGATCGCTTGTAGGCCCACGGTTTCAGATCTATTTCACTCCCCTTTAGGGGTTCTTTTCACCTTTCCCTCACGGTACTTGTGCACTATCGGTCGTCAAGGGTATTTAGCCTTGGAGGGTGGTCCCCCCAGATTCCCACGGGATTCCACGTGTCCCGCGGTACTCACGAACGTACTCGAAGTCCGACCCCTTTCGCCTACAGGACTATCACCCTCTATGGCGGTCCCTTCCAGGAACCTTCGGCTAGAAGACGGATTTCTTACTTCGTGTTCCGGCTGGAGCCGGAACTAGTACGCCGTACAACCCTCACGAGACATAAGACTCCAGTCCGTTTGGTCCCGTAAGTTTGGGCTGTTCCCCGTTCGCTCACCACTACTAGGGGAATCGCGGTTGCTTTCTATTCCTCGGGGTAATGAGATGTTTCAGTTCCCCCGCTTACCTCCCCAAACCTAATGTGTTCGGTAAGGGGTGCGACGGTTTCTCCGTCGCCGGTTTCCCGATTCGGGTATCCCCGGTTAAGCCTGCTAAACGGCTAGCCGAGGCTTTTCGCAGTCGTGCCACGCCCTTCTTCGGCCCTTGACGCCAAGGCATCCCCCGTGGGCCCTTAATAACTTGACCCAACAAGCGTTGATGCTCTCAACTTGCTCGATATTCCCTTGTTAACGTACAAAGACGACGGCCAGGCTATCCGTGCCGTCGCCCCGCAAGCAACGCTACCCTGCGATAATCGCTAGTGGGTAGGGCGACTTCCAACGCCGTGCTCGCTCCCCGCCCTTCGTAGGGCCAGACGCAAGTATAGGCAGCCGCTCCCGGCAGTGTCAAGAATGCTCCGGCACCCTCCACCTGGCCACGGCCTACTCAAGCCCGACCTTTACCCCCCAGCACTTGGCCGCGATAATGCAGAACGGTACGCGGCATTCACCCTCATCATCCAGCGTGGCGAAAGAATGCAGACCCACACGAGCCGCCCCTGAGCGGCGAGGCGAGGACAAAACCATGAACATCGATATGCACACTCACATCGTGCCCGAGAACTTCCCGCCCGTCGGTAGTAGGGCCGCCGGTGATCTGTGGCCGCGCATGGAGCCACAGCCTGACGACGGTTCCGGTTTCGCCAGGTCGAACGTCATCATCTCTGGCCGTAATTTCCGCACGGTCCTTGATCGCTGCTGGTCCACCGATCGTCGCATCGCCGAAATGCCGGACCTCGGCATCGACCGCCAGGTCCTCTCGCCCATGCCCGAGTTGCTCGCCTACCGGCTGGAGCCCGGCGACGGGCAGGCGCTGGGGCGCCATCTGAGCGAGACCATCGTCCGCATGGTCGATGCCAACCCCGACCGCTTCTACGGCCTGGGAGCGGTGCCGCTGCAGGACGTCGAACTCGCGGCCAAAGAGCTCAGCCACTTGAAGGGCCTGGGCCTGCCTGGCGTCGAGATACTGAGCAACATTCAAGGACTCAGCCCAGGCGACCCGAAATTCCTACCCTTCTTTAAGGAAGCGGAGTCGCTGGGGATGGCGGTGTTCATTCATTCCCAGCACCCGACGTTCACTGACCGCATCGTCGGGCCGGGCGCGTGGGTCAATGCCGTTGGGTTCCCGACCGAGGCGGCCCTCGCGGCGACCTCGCTCATCGGCGGAGGCACGCTCGAGGCGTGCCCGGACCTACGCGTGTGCATCAGCCATGGAGGAGGCACGCTGTCCCAGATATTGCCGCGCCTCGACTACTTCCATAGCAATTCGACGCAGGACAAGTCAGCCAAGACGCCGACCGAGTACGCTCGGCAGATGTACTACGACGATATTTTGTTCAGCAATCAGTCGCTGCGGCTGCTCATCGACACTGTCGGGACCTCGCAGGTCGTTGTGGGCTCCGATTACCCCTTCCAGTTCAGGCCGCAGGCGCCGGCGGAGGAGTACGCCGCCCTGGGGTTGACCCCGGACGAAATCGAAGCGATCAGTTCTGCAAACTGCCTCCGATTCCTCGGCCTCACCAATTGACCCGCATGCGGGTCTGTGATATCCGTAACAAGCCCCTCTGCGGGGCGTCGCCGCCAGGCGGGCAGCATCCTCAATCCCAGACGGAGACCGACTAGCCCATGGGGCGCCTAAGCCACCATCGCGGCCCGCTGAGCCTTGTCCTTTTGGGCGTGGCGTTCTTGGCGATCCTGGGTGCCTGCTCCGCCCCCCAGACCACATTCGATCCTCGGTCCGACACGGCCGACAATATCCATACTCTCTATATTTTGGTGATCGTGGTCTCGGGGGCCGTCGGCGCCGTGGTCCTCTTGGTAATGGGCTACCTGCTCTTCCGGTTCCGTGCCCGGCCTGGCGTCCCCGCGCGGCAAATCCACGGCAACAGTAAGCTTGAAGTGGCCTGGACGCTGGGGCCGATCCTCTTGCTGATCATGGTGGGCGTACCTACGGTCTTCGGCATCGTCGGGGCGGCCCGCGCGCCGTCCGCCGACGCAATACTCATCACGGTGACCGCCCACCAGTGGTGGTGGGAAGTCGACTACGAAGGGCTCGGCCCGGACGGAGGCTCGTTGGCCACGGCCAATGAGATCCACATCCCGGTAGGGCGCGAGGTGGCCATCCATCTCGAGTCGGACGACGTGATTCACTCTTTCTGGGTCCCTGCGCTCATCGGCAAGGTGGACGCGGTGCCTAACCACCCGAATGACCTGCCGGTCTTCACGGCCACGGAGATCGGCTCCTTCTATGGCCAGTGCGCCGAGTTCTGCGGCGCTGCCCATGCGCTGATGCGCTTCCGCGTCATCGTCGAGCCGCTCGCCGACTTTGAACGCTGGGTCTCGGCGCTTCAGACGCCGCCGCCGCCGCCCGATCAGGGCACGTTTGTGGCCAGCGGACAGGCCATCTTCATTAGCAGCTGTAGCCGCTGCCACACGGTCTTCGGCACGCCGGCCGCAGGCAAGGCCGGACCCGACCTCACGCTGTTCGGTGAGCGGCTGACGCTCGGCGCCGGCATAATGGACAACACCCCGGAGAACGTCGAAGCCTGGGTCACTGACCTGCGCGCCATCAAACCAATCCCGGAAGGGCTGCTGGGCGGCCGGGCAGACCGCGAAGCGATGCCGACCTTCGCCGGTACTCTGTCTAAGGACGAGATCGCCGCCGTCACGGCCTACATCCAGAGCCAAACCATCGACTGAGGCGGCGACGCGGACAAGCTGATGCTAGAGTCTGGCCGGCAGCGCCTCGAAGGCTGAGCAGGAGTTAGAGAAGCAAGAGATGGCAGCGAATATCGGGATATTGCGACGGCCCATCGCCCCAACGGGCGTGTGGGGTTGGATGACGACCGTCGACCACAAGAAGATCGGCGTGCTTTACGGTGTCACCGCGATCGTGTTCTTCGTCCTAGCTGGTGTCGAAGCCCTGGTTATGCGGGCGCAGCTGGCCCAAGCGGACTCCGACCTGGTGGGCGCAGAGGCCTTCAACGCGCTGTTCACCATGCACGGCACCACCATGGTGTTCATGGTGATCATGCCCATGGGCGCCGCCTTCTTCAACTTCCTGATCCCGCTGATGATCGGCGCGCGCGACGTCGCTTTCCCTCGGCTCAACGCGCTCTCCTACTGGTTGTTCCTGTTCGGCGCCATCCTAATGAACGTGTCCTTCTTCAATTCTTCCGCGCCGGACGCCGGATGGTTTGCCTACGCGCCGCTAACCTCAACCGAATATTCGGGCTCGAGCGGCGTCGACTACTGGATACTCGGACTCCAGGTGCTGGGTATTGGCACGCTGTCAGCGGGCTTCAATTTCGTGGTGACCATCGTCAACCTGCGCGCACCCGGCATGACGCTGATGCGCATGCCCGTGTTCGTCTGGATGACGCTGATCATCTCGTTCCTAATCATCTTCGCCTTCCCTGTTATCACCGTGGCCATCACGATGCTGCTCTTCGACCGATTCTTCGGGACCACCATCTACGACGTCTCGGCGGGCGCCGACCCTCTCCTGTGGCAGCACCTGTTCTGGGTTTTCGGGCATCCGGAGGTGTACATCCTCATCCTGCCGGCCATGGGCATCGTGTCCGACATCTTGCCGACCTTCTCGCGCAAGCCACTATTCGGCTACATGACCATAGTCATGGCGGGCACCGTCATTGCCTTCATGGGGTTCGGGGTGTGGGCCCACCACATGTTCACGGTCGGGCTAGGAACGTGGGCCATCTCGGCCTTCTCCATCGCGACGATGGGCATCGCGGTCCCCACCGGAGTGAAGGTCTTCAATTGGTTGGCCACGCTCTACGGCGGATCGATCACGTTCAAGACTCCGCTGC
>CAUZIR010000100.1:0-6440 GCA_963579815.1 Dehalococcoidia bacterium | reverse complement strand
CTAATCGGCAAGGGAATCACGTTCGACTCGGGCGGTATCTCTCTCAAGCCCGCGGGCGGCATGGGCGCTATGAAGGGCGACATGGCCGGTGCGGCCTCGGTCATAGCGGCCATCAAGGCAATAGCAGCGCTCAAGCCGAAGCTCAACGTCACGGCGATAGCAGTCGCCTCCGAGAACATGCCCGGAGGCGGTGCCCAGCGGCCAGGCGACGTGGTCACGTCCATGAGCGGCAAAACAATCGAGGTGGACAACACCGACGCCGAGGGCAGGCTGGTGCTTGCAGACGCCATCGCGTACGCGCTAACGCTAGGGCTAACTCGTTTAGTGGACGTAGCCACCCTGACCGGCGCAATGGAAGTGGCGCTGGGCAAAGTGACGACCGGCGCGTTCGGCAACGACCGCGACCTGCTCGACGCCGTACTGGCGGCCGCGAATGGCGTAGGGGAGAGGACGTGGGAAATGCCAACGTTCGACGAGTACCGCGAGCAGTACAAGTCCGACGTGGCCGACCTGAAAAACATAGGCGGACGCCCGGCGGGCTCAATCACGGGCGCAATGTTCATTGGCGAGTTCGTCGGTGACGCTGCGTGGGTTCACCTGGACATTGCCGGAACTTCGACCACTTCAAAGACAAAGGGCCATCAGACGAAGGGGGCGACCGGCGTACCGGTGCGCACCCTCGTTGCCCTGGCACAGGGTCTCGCGGGCGACTAACCCGTCTGGACTGCGCTTCGGCATGCTAATCTAGAATCAATTGTTCGGCGTGGTGGGCGTGGCCAAGTTGGTTAAGGCGCCAGGTTGTGGCCCTGGAGATCGTGGGTTCGAATCCCATCGTCCACCCCACGCCGGTCATACGCGCCCGTAGCTCAGTGGATAGAGCACTTGGCTTCGGACCAAGAGGTCGTGGGTTCGAATCCCTCCGGGCGTACCAACCGCTTCGTCCCCTCGTTTTCCCCTCTAACCCCTGGGGAGCTGGGTCGATACACAGAATGCCCCGGAGGAACGTACCTTGATCGAACTGCCCAAAGAAGTGGCCGACCTATTCCACGGGGCGAACATCGCCCACATCGCCACGTTAATGAAGGACGGCTCCCCCCAGGTGACGGCTAATTGGATCGAGATCGTCGACGACCGAATTCAGTTCAACACCGACGAAGGCCGCGTCAAACCCAAGAACCTGCGGCGAGACGCCCGGGTCGCGATTTCCATTACCGACAAAGTGGACGCCTCCAACTGGGCCATGGTCCGGGGTAAAGCCGTAGACTTCGTGACCGAGGGAGCACTCGAACAAAGGGACCGCCTGGCGAAAAAGTACATGGACCTGGACGCCTACCCCTTCCCTGTCGAAGGCGAACGCCGGGTGGTGGTGATTATAGAGCCCGAGAGCTTCGCCACCCATTTGCTATAGCAGCCCAGCAGCGAAAAGGACAAGCCAATGCCCCTCGAAGGTCAATACGTACCAAGCCCAACGCCCCACGTTGTCAAACAGGTCTGCCTGTACGAATCCACTGGGGGCAAAGAGGGATGGGACCTAGAAGGCGTGCCCTGCGTCATCCTCACCACCAAAGGGCGCAAGAGTGGCAAGCTGCGTAAAACCCCGTTGATGCGGGTTAACAGAGGCGACACCTACGTCGTCGTGGCGTCAATGGGAGGCGCTCCCAAACACCCGGTCTGGTACCTCAATCTGGTGGCCGAGCCGTCGGTAATGCTCCAGGACGGGGCCGAGGCGCGCGACTACACCGCCCGCACCGCGACCGACGCCGAGAAAGAGGACTGGTGGCCCGACGCGGTGGCTGTCTGGCCCCCATTCGCCGAATACCGGACCAAGACCGACCGCAACATCCCGGTCGTCATCCTCGAACCCGTCCAGTAGCGGCTGCCCTCTCGTTAGCCTCCTGGCGTTCGGCCTAGAGACTCACGGTCATTAGCTCGTCGGAGAACACTATCTCCCCGTCGTAGACGGCTCGAATGTCTGCGACTCCCTTGGCCAATGCCGTTGGCTGCGACAGGTGCGGACCCAGGTGCACTAACACCAGCTTCTTCACGCCGGACGCCTGTGCCATTCGGCCCGCGTCGGTGGTGCCGCACTGCGCCAGTCCCTCGCCGTTCTCGTCCATTCGGTCCTGGTCGTCCCAGCACATGCACAGCATCATATCGGCGTCCTTTGCCAGCTCCCGCACCGGGTCGCAGGGCGCGGTATCGCCCGTGAACACCACACTCCCTTCGTCCGAGTCGAGTCGCCATGCCAGGCAGTCCAGGTAGGGTTGAGCGTGGTCGGCCAGGGCGCTGGTCATGCGCCAGCGGTCGGTCTCATAAGTGAAGCCGGGTTCTACGTCTGTAGACAAAACGTTGGGAGCAGGGCGGGGGAGCGTGCCGCCCCTGTTCGACCAGTGGTTAATCGACGCCGGGTGATTTATTCGGGCGTTGATGTCGTGCCAGAACACGCCGTCGTCCTTTGCGATCAGCCCCTCAACCATCTCCTGCGTCGGAGGCGGCCCGAACACCCGCAGGTCGTTCTCCTCGCCGATGCTCTGGTCCCAGCGACAGAGCAGAAAGCAAGGCAAATCCACGTCGTGGTCGAAGTGGTGGTGGGTAAAAAACAGGTGGTCAATCTTCGTCGGCCACAGACCGGCCTTCACCATCTTGTGCGTGGCCGCCGGACCGCAGTCCACCATGACGAACTCGCCTCCCGACAGCTCGGTCACGTACGAAGAGCCGAACCGGGTAGCACTAGGCGTCGGGGTGCCAGCACCAAGAATGTGGACTTTCATTTAGAACCCTCCCAAATAAAGACCGGTAAATTGCCAAAGCGATGAGGCCATGAGTCGAAGAAGCCTATATGAGCCTCGCGGAGAACGGCACTCGCGCGAAGAAGCCTATAAGAGCGTTATCGTCGACACGCCTGCGACAATCATGCCTATCGCCAGGCCCCGTTGCACCAGTGAGGCCCGGTCCAGCGGCTCCGACAGAACCTTGAGCAGGCCCAAGCTGAGCAGAATCCCGAACAGGAACACGAACATTGGCCGCGACGCCATCACAGTAGACGCAAGCGCCACCGGGCCCAAAAGCGCGAAAGTTGCCAGGTACATTGAACCTGTCGCCAGCCCGCCCTCCGTGAAAACGAAAAGCGCCATTCCGTTCGTGTTTCGCGCCAGAATCCTTAATTCGCTTAAGGTGTTCCGGCGCACGCTGAGAGCCAGCATCACGACCACTATCGAGCCACTGCGCACCGCGTACAGGTTCCACACCGACATACCGTCGTCGAGGGCAGCCTTTGACAGCGTCAGCCCCCCGGCATACAGGGCGCTGGACACGAGCATAAAGAAGAACCAGGCGCCCAGCACCGGCCTTCCACCCGCACCAGAGCGACGCAACGAGATGATTACCGCCCCGGACACCGTGACCAGTATTGCGACCCAGTGCCAGCCGGACAGGCGCTCGGACAGGGCGAACACCGCGATGATCGCCACGAACACCGGGGCTGTCTGGAAGACGGCCGTGACCAGCGAGACGTCCTGGCGCCGCAGAGTCGAGAACATCATGACGAGCGAAAGGCCGAAAGCCGCGCCAGAGCCCAACGCCAGCGCCCACACGGCGAGGGGGTAGCCTGGAAACGCCACGAACGCCAGCGGCACCAGCGCGCCGGGTAGCTGCATGAGCGTGGCGAAGACGATGAAAGTGCTCGCCGATGAGACGTGCCGCTCCAGAATTATCTTGTCCAGAATGGTGACGGCGGCAAAGCCGATCGCGGAGCCAAGTGCTGCCAATATCCATTCCATGACGGCAAAGTATAGCCACTAAACCGCTATATACAACGGCCCACGACCGGCCACTGCTGGGGCGGACGAACGCTGGGGCTAAAAAGCCCTTCAGTGCCCGCCCTTCAGTGCCCGGCGGAGCGCGTCTCTACTACGCTCCCACCAGGCTGACCATGGTCTTTTGGGCCCATTTACACTCATGGCGGAGGTGGGCGAGCAATACTATGGGCCGCACAGGAACCAAGAATCACCCAGGACCACTAGGAGATACGTAGAAATGTTCGTAATCAGAAGGGTCTACGACATCAAACCAGGGATGGCCCGCAAGTACGCTTCGGTGCTTCGCCGGGTGGCCGACGCATACGAGGCTTCGGGCCAAAGGTCGTCAACCCAGGTGTACTACAACGATGCGATGATTCCCGGTAAGACGCACCGCGTCTACATCCAGTGGACGTCCGACGCCATAGAGTCGCAGTTCAGGGATGGGAACGTCGTCCCCGGGGCCGTCACGGAGGCGGCACTACCTGGCGACCCGCTCGTGCTCAACACCTGGATCGAGTTCTACGAGATGATGACGCCGTCCAAAATGGTCGAAGCCTGAGTCAACGCCGCTAGCGGACGACGCGAGACAGCTGCTTGGCCAGCCGACCGGATATGCCGCCCAGCGCCCCGGCCAGGCGAACCTCTGCTGCTAGCTGCTGAGCCCCTAGAGAGTAGGTGGGGTAGGCGTGCAGGGCCTGCGCCATGTCGCCCATTTTCTGACCGGAATTCATCGCGACAATCCATTCGTGGATCATCTCGCCAGCCGGAGGGGCGACGATGGTCACCCCCAAAATCGTCCCGTCGCGCCTGTGCACAACCTTCAACACGCCGTCTCCGGATCCCTCGGTAATCGCCCGGTCGACCCGGGACATTGGCCGCTTGCTGACGACCACGTCGTCGTGCATACCCAGGGCCTCCGCCTCCGAAAACCCCACCGAGGCCACCTCCGGGTCGGTGAAGGTCACCCTCGGCACCAGTTCCACCGTACCGGGGTCGGTGCCGGGCAAAATAGCGTTGCGAGCGGCCATAGCGCCCTGCCACCCCGCGTAGTGGGTGAACTGGGGCGAGCCGTTGCAGTCGCCCACGGCGTAGATGTGCTTGGCGTTCGTTCGCATCCTGTCGTCGACTCGTATGCCCGAGTGATCGAACACCACCCCGGCGGCCTCTAGGTCCAGCCCGTCGACTACCGGGCGGCGACCGGTCGCGTACAGCAATCGGTCGCACACCCGCTCCGAATATCTGCTCTACGCCCTCGGAATCGAAGACGGCGGTCATGAGGGCCGAAATGTCGGGGTCTTCTTGGGGGAGCATTCGGTCAGCGAACTCGACCTGGGTAACGCGGGAGCCGAGCCGGGCGAACGCCTGGGCGAACTCGCTGCCTACCGGGCCGCAGCCGATAACGCCCAGGCGTTCAGGCAGGTCACGCAAGTCCCATATGTCCTGGTAGGTCAGGCACTCCACGTCTGCTAGCCCCTCGACAGAGGGCAGCACGGGGCGAGCGCCGGTGGCGATTATTATCTTGCTGGCCGTGTGAGTCGGCGGCCGTCTACATCCACCGTATGCGGGTCAACGAACGTCGCGCTGCCGCTAATCACGTCGATGCCATCATCACCCAGGCTCTCGGGCGTCTCGTCGACGGCCACCTCGACGACGACCGAGCCTACCCAGTCCATTACCCGACCAAGGTCTATGGGCTCGTCCGTGACCGGCAGGCCGTAGCGGTCGCCGGTACGGGTCTGCTGTGCGACCTTTGCAGCCTTAAGCAGAGCTTTGGACGGCACGCACCCCGTCCAGGTGCAGTCGCCGCCCAGTCGGCCCTTCTCGACTATGGCCACCTTCGCGCCAAACTTTACGGCGAACCCGGCCGCCGTCAGTCCGGCAGAACCTCCGCCAATTATTAGCAGGTCGTACTGGTCAGTCGTTGTCACTAAATGCTCGTTTCATGCTCGCAACCCAGGCCCTGGCCCCGTCCGGGTTAAAGGCAGTTTCATACCTGCCCGCTCTTATTCGAATGTCGTCCCAGCCGTCTGCGAAGAAGCCTCGCAACTCGGCCTGGGTCGAGCGTGCCGGACCGCCTTCGCCGTGCTCGTGCTCGCTCCATACGATGACGTGGAACCGGCCCCCCGGCCGCACCACTCCTGCCAGAGATCGTATGTACGCCCGTTTACCCTCGTCGTCGAAGACGTGAAAAAC
Source organism: Dehalococcoidia bacterium (assembly GCA_963579815.1). Taxonomy (GTDB): domain Bacteria; phylum Chloroflexota; class Dehalococcoidia; order Lucifugimonadales; family UBA2962; genus CAUZIR01. The sequence continues at coordinate 447 of CAUZIR010000100.1, read as the reverse complement.
GGCGGCGTCTATAGCCGTGTCGAACCCGGTGTCAAAGTCCAGGGACTTCGTCACATCTCGCACGAGGAACTCGGCGGGTACGCCCCGGGCTTTTGACTTTTCTTTAGATAGTTCGATGGCCCTGGGGGCCAGATCGATTCCCACAACGGCGTGGCCCCGCCCAGCCAGGTAGATAGAGTTCTCACCAGTGCCGCAGCCAATGTCGAGAACCGAGCCAACTATCTCGCCAGCCTCGGCCAGCGCGACAACCTCCACCTGGGGCCTGCCGGTGTCCCACGGCGCATTTCCTTCTACGTACGAATCCTGGAAGAACGTCATCGACTCAATATACGCAAACGGCCGCAGCTATACTCAGACCATGACTGCGACTCTACAGATCGGACTTTCAGCCCCGCAGGTGTTCCTCGACGACCGCGTGGACATGGCGCTGGTGCGCGATGTTGCAGC
>CAUZIR010000099.1:0-6477 GCA_963579815.1 Dehalococcoidia bacterium | reverse complement strand
GTGCCCTTTGGCAAGGCCGATGTACGCCGTAAAGGCAGTGACCTCACGCTGGTCGGCTACTCACGCATGGCCAACGTCGCCGAAGAGGCGGCCGGTATCCTCGCCGAGCGCGGAGTCGATGCCGAAGTTATCGACCTTCGTACTCTTCGGCCTCTCGACATGGACACGGTAGTCGAGTCGGTAAAAAAGACCGGACGAGCGCTGGTAGTAGAAGAGAACTGGAAGACCGGTGGGTTCGCAGCCGAAGTGGCCGCCGGAATTCAGGAACGAGCATTCGACCACCTCGACGGCCCGGTTGGCCGAATTGGTAGCGTGGAGGTGCCGTTCCCCTACAATGGCCGACTCGAGGCGGCCGCCATACCTGACGCCGCCAGAGTGGTGTCCGAGGTATCGAACCTGTTTGGCATCTGACCTCTCAAGGCCAGGTTACGAGCGTGAAGGGATTGGGAGCGAGTAAAGATGGCAACTGAACTGACCATGCCCCAGATGGGCTTCGACATGCAGGAAGGCACCGTAGTGCGGTGGCTCAAGCCCGAGGGCGCGAAGGTCGAGAAGGGCGAAGTTATCGCCGAGATCGAGACCGACAAGGCCGTCGTGGAATTCCAGTCCTACGCCGACGGCCTGCTCAGGCGCATCCTCGTGGCTGAGGGCGGCACCGTCCCGGTTGGCCAGGCCATTGCCGTGGTTGGCGAGGCAGACGAAGACATCTCCATTGTCGCGCCCGCACCTGCCGCTGGCGGCTCGGTGGAATCTGAGGAATTGAACGGCGCCGTCCCCCTGCTCCCGGCGAACCTGCCAGTGGATGCCCCTACAGGGGATGAGCCGATGCCCGAGCCTGCAGCCGGGGCACCTGTTGAAGCAGTCGCGTCCAGTGCTCCTGCAGCCGACGTGGGCCGCGTGCGCGCCTCCCCGGTGGCCCGCAAAATAGCCGAAGAGCGTGGAATCGACCTGACGCAGATTGCCGGCACCGGGCCGGGCGGCCGCATTACCAGGGAAGACGTTGAGGGCTTTGTACCCGACCCGGCGGCAACCGCCCAGGTCCCTGCCGCCGCCATTCCCCTGCCTGCTCCAGTGGCCCCGGCTGCCCCCGTAGCGGCGACAGGGGCCGCGTTGGAAGGCGACATGGTCCCTCTCAGCCGCATGCGCAAGCAGATCGCCAGGGTGACCGTGCGCAGCAAGACCGAGGCCCCGCACTTCTACGTCTCCACGGAAATCGACATGACCCAGGCCATGGAAATGCGCAGGCAAATCAACGGCAGCCCCGACTTCGACGGTGCCAAGGTCTCGGTCAACGACCTCATATTGAAGGCCTGCATTGGGGCGCTCAAAGTGCACCCCAAATTTAATGCCACGTTCACGGGAGATGGCATTCAGATGCACGAACACATCAACATCGGCATGGCCATTGCCGAGGACGAGGGTCTGATCGTACCGGCGGTACGGGACGCCCACGACATGACTCTTAAGCAGCTAGCCGTCGCCAGCCGGGACCTGGCCGTTCGATCCAGGGGTGGCTCACTGACGGCAGACGAATACACCAGCGGCACCTTTACCGTTAGCAACCTGGGCATGTTCGACGTCACCGGTTTCACAGCCATAATTTACCCTCCTCAGTCGGCCGTCGTGGCCGTTGGCTCGGTGGCGAAAAAGCCGGTCGTGCGAGGTGAGAAAATTACGGTGGCCGACATCATGACAGCGACTCTGTCAGCGGACCATCGAATCGTCGACGGGGCCGAAGGCGCGCTGTTTATAGGCGAGGTAAAGGCGATCCTAGAAAACCCATATCAGTTGCTCGTATAGCGAGCGAAGGCCAGTAATTTGAAACTGATTACCGAGCCCAGCGTCTACCTGACTACCCGCACCGCGGTTAACTGGGAGGCGATAGCCGAGTTCCTGGAGGCCGAGGGCGTCCCGCCCATACCGGACAGCATCCGAGCTGGCGAAGACGAGTCGGCCGCGGTCGTCGAGGTCTCCGCCCGCATGTGCTACATGAGCTATGGTCGGGGCAGGCGCGACATCGCCGACTTTATAAATAACCTCCTGGCGTCCAAAGACGGCAGCGTGTTTGAACACGTCAACTACGGTTTCGTGGTGACCGGCGTATCCCGTAGTCTCACCCATGAACTTGTGCGGCACAGGGCCGGGTTCGCCTACAGCCAGCGCTCACAGCGCTACGTCGACGAGTCAGCCGCCGCTTTCGTCGTGCCCCCGGCCCTGGCGCGGGAGGTGGGTGATGTGGAAACGGCGTCTAAAGTGTTCGAAAAAGCGGTAGAGTTCGCCTCTTCCAGCTACGACGAACTGGTGATCGCGCTGGAAAAGGCGTTGCCAGCCGACCTGTTCGAACTCAAAACCGATCGGCGCAAGGCTATCAGGCAGGCGGCCCGTTCGGTGTTGCCCAACGCCACAGAGACCAAGATATTCATTACCGCCAACGTCCGAGCCTGGCGTCACTTCATTGAAATGCGAACTACACCATTTGCAGATTGGGAGATACGCAACCTCGCGCTGCGCATACTCGCCCTGTTGGAAGAGGAAGCGCCGCTACTGTTTGGCGATTTCACCGTCGAACAGCTACCCGATGGCACCTCCGTAGCCTCCTCCAAGTACACCAAGGTCTAACATCTTCTTGGGCATTGGCTTGGGCAAGGGCATGGGACGGTTCGAGGGCAGGGTCGTCATAGTTACCGGGGCCAGTTCCGGAATTGGCGAAGCGACAGCTGAAGCCTTCGCACGTGAAGGTGCCGCCGTCGGGTTGGCTGCCCGTCGAGAAAAAGAGGGCCAGGCCGTCGCCGACCGCATCAACGCCTCTGGCGGCCGCGCCATCTTCGTCCGAACCGATGTCCGCGACCATACTGAGGTAAAAACCCTCGTCGAAACGACCGTCTCAGAGTTCGGACGCCTGGACTACGGCGTCAACAACGCCGGTTCCGAGGGTGCCAGGGCTCCGACGGCCGAGTATCCCCTGGGCGAGTGGGACCGGGTATTCGGGGTGAACTTGACCGGGGTCTTCCTATGCATGAAGTACCAGATTCCCCACATACTCAGTGGCGATACGGGTGACGGCGCAATCGTCAACGTGGCTTCCGGCAACGGCCTGGTGGGCGGGGCAGGGGTGCCCGGCTACATCGCCAGCAAGCATGCCGCCGTGGGCCTGACCAAATCTGCGGCGCTGGAGTACGCACCGCTCGGCCTGCGCATAAGCGCCCTTTGCACCTCCAGCGTGGCCACTCCAATGCAGGACCGCTTATTCGGCGGAGCTACGCCTGAAGTGCTGGCCAGGGTAGCCGACATGCACCCCAGCGGCACTGTCTCGACGCCCGAAGAGTGCGCGGGGGCCATCATGTGGCTGTGCTCGGGCGCAGCGTCTTACGTGACGGGCCACTCTTACGTTATGGATGGAGGCTGGCTGGCCCGCTAGGCGGCTACTGCCGTAGGGCCACGGGCTCGTGCTCGGTGGTAGGCGCGTTGTGGGCGGCGATCAGTTCGTCGATGGTCTGGGCGAACTGGTGGTCCTGTATGGGACCGTCCCAGCGCCGAAACACAGTGCCATCGGCGTTCAGGAACACGGTGACCGGTAACCCTCGCACAGCGTAGTCGATGACCGGCTTACGAGAGGGGGGCGCACCGGCGGGGTAGGTGATGCCCAGCTCGCTCAGTAACTGAATGGCGTTGTTGCGGTTGCCCAGCCCGGTAAATATCCCCACGTCCATGCCTAGAATGATGACCTCATCACCCCGGGCCTTGTGCACTCGCTGGAAACCGGGCATCTCCGCCCGGCAAGGCGGGCAGTCACCGGCCCAGAAGTTGAGCGCCACCGGTTTTCCGAGTGCCAGGACGTCGCTGAAGCTAATGTTGGTGCCGCCCAGCAACTCCTGGCCCTGGTAGACCTCGAAATCGAAATCGGAGCTTGAATTGGAGCTGCTGACGGCTTGCAGGGTGCCGAACACCACCAGGGCCAAAACTGCCACGAGCACGAAGCTCATTATCAGGTTAGAAGGGCGCTTGTAGAACGGGACATCCGTCCTCGCCGCCTGCGACCGGTTCGCCCATTTGCGTTCCTTTTTCGTCAACCGTTTTGCCATCGATGCCTCCCGACCCTGTCCCTCTAAACTTTGGGCTAACACAGGGGTTAATCATGGCTCATCCACAAGCTGCCCTACTGGTTCGAGTCCACCCCTATTCGATGCGGCGGGTCGGGTTCGGGTTCGATATTTGCTGAAGCCTCTTTACGGTCTAGTCCTTTGCTGCGAGACCGATTCCAGGCCATTAATAGCGCCGGTACTATGGCAACGGTGCTCACTACGGCGGCTATGATAAAGAATTCGACAAACAGGTCCATGCCAATGGTTGTCACCGTGGTTTGGAACTCGGCGATGCGGGCGGTCGTGACGGCCGTTGTCTCCCCCACGGTCGGCAGCGGCAGCGGCACGTCTGACACGAGTAAGGAAAAACGCTGTGCCCCCCAGGCGGTTATGGCCGCCAGCCCGAACGTCATTCCCAGCAGGCGCATCGCCGTCACCAGCCCGGCGGCGGCGCCCCGGTCCCTGTGCCCTACTGGCTCGGTGGCACCGAGGGCGATGGGCGCGATTACCAGCCCGAAACCGAGGCCGACCATGGCCAGGTGAATGGTCATGGAGGGCTCGCCTACGTCCAGTCCCCAGCCGGTCATGAGACCGTAGCCCCCGGCGACGAGTATCAGGCCCAGCACCGTAGGCAAGCGGTAGTCCATGCGCTGGCAGGCCAGGCCTCCGATTATTGCCCCGATAGGCATTGCCACCGTCATGCGCATAAGCCGTAGGCCGCCCTCTAGCGCCGAGTGTCCCATCAGGTAGGTGGTCATGTACGGAATGGACACCATGCCGATTATGAGAGCCACGCCGATGAGCAGGTGGCTGGTGTTCGCCGTCAGCACGGTGACGCTACGGAACATCGCGTTGGGCAGCAGCGTTACCTTGCTGTTCCGTTGCCTGTAGACGAACGCCGCTAGCGCCGCACCGGCCAGCAGGAAGTAGCCAGCCATTACCAGGTCCAGGCGGTCTATGCGGGAAAGCCCAACGGTAAGCGAAGCCAGCGAAACGGCGAGAAAAATGCCACCGAGGTAGTCCACCTTCGATCTATACCGGGGGCTCGGACCCAGGAGCATGAACAGTGCAATAAGCACGATTACCCCCAGGGGGATGTTCATCCAGAACACCCACGGCCAGTCGAGGTACCGCCCGACCAGTCCTCCCCATAGCGGGCCGATCACGCCTCCTGCTTCAGCCGAGCCCCCTACCAGTCCGAATGCCAGGCCTCTATTCCCCCTGGGGAACAGGTCTCCAATTATGGCTATGGCAATTGGCAGCATCGCGCCCGCGCCAACGGCCTGGAGGACTCGGAAGGTTATGAATGACGAAAGGTTGGGTGCCAGTGCGGCCGCCACCGACCAGCCCATGAAGATGACCATGGCCCACGCGAACATGCGCCGGTGCCCGAATGCGTCCGACATGCTGCCGACCAGTGGCATGGCGGCGACATATCCGAGGAGATAGGCAGTAATTGTCCAGGACGCCTTGTCCAATTCCGTGGGCGGAATCCTGAAATCGAGCATTATGTCTTGCAGGACGGTGACGATGACCGTCTGGTCGTCGGCGGCGACGAACACGCCAAGACATATGGGAATAAGCGCCACGTACGGCGAGGTGCGACGCACTCTCTCCGCTACGCTCTCGGGCTCTTCGCGCTAGCGCGGCTCTCCGCCGGGCTCTGGGGGCTCTTCGCGCTAGCGCTCATCGCTCTCGGAAATAACCTTGCTAGGGGATTTCCGGAGCTTCAATGCTGACCGGTTCGTTGAATTTTGACAGGGACACCACTCGGACCGTGTCGGGACCGTCGGAGGGAGTGACCTGTCCGATAAACCTCGCCTGCTTGAGGTACAGGGTTTCGGTATAGATTTCCATCTCGATGCCCACGACTCCGTCGTCCACGGTGGCCCCGAGCAGGGCTTTCAGAGAGATGGCCGGTACTTTGCCGGTGACCTTGTATACGTCGTGGTCCGAGCCATCGAAGACAGCCCCGGTTACTTCTTCCATTACCGAGGAGATGCCCTCTTTGGGGTTAAAGAACTCGATTGGCGAGACGTTCGCGTCTATCTTTTGCCACTCCCCCGTAAGAGGGTTGGTCATGTAGTTCACTTTGCCAATGGCGATGAGCTTGACGTTGATGGGGATGTTGCCGAACAGCCCCGAGAATTCTGCGTAGAGCCTGTCCGGGGGCTGTACGTCGCCCGTCGTCTCTTCCACGTCTAGACCGGGCAGTAAAGCGGTCGTGCCGACTTCGTGCGTCATCTCAAAATGGAACGTCTCGAGGCCGGACATCAGGTCGGCTGAACGTCCAAGCACTTCGACCACGCTCAAAGGCTCTGGCGTCGGCCCTGGAGTGGGGAGCGGGTCGGAGCTTCCGCAAGCCGATGCTAGCACGATGGCGAGACTCGCCGTT
>CAUZIR010000098.1:0-6507 GCA_963579815.1 Dehalococcoidia bacterium | reverse complement strand
TGCCGCCCAGGTAGCGGGCTATGCCGGCCTCGGCTACGTCAACCTCCAGCTCGGACATGAACCCGACCTTGCCCAGGTTGATGCTTAGAATCGGCACGTCGTATGGGGCCGTCACCCTGACCGTCCGCAGAATGGTGCCGTCGCCGCCTGCGGTAATTACAGTGGAGGTCTCGGAAAGCTCGCGTTCGCGCTCTGCGACGCTGTCGGCGGCGCTGGTCCAGGCCCGTTCAGCCAGTCCCAACGAGTCGATAAGAGATGCCACCAGGTCCGAAGCCCTGGGCACCAGTGCGTTATAGACGAACCCGATACGGATTTTGCGATCGTTCATGTGGCCAACCACATTACCCTACAGGGACGGCGCTGAAGACCTCGGCGGCCGTTGTGGCCATGCGGATGAGCGGCGTCGGGTAGATGCCGAAGAACAGCAGCGCCGCCGTGGTCAGGCCGAGGGCGATCTGCAGCGGCCTATCTGTCACAGCAGGCTTGTCACCGACCGGGTCGGAGAGGTACATGACCTTAACCACCCGCATGTAGTAGTAGGCCGACACTACCGAACTTAGCGTCCCGGCGAGGACCAGCCACGACAGGCCGCTGCTAGCCGCCGCGCTGAAGATGTTCAGTTTCACCATGAAACCGACCGTCGGAGGTATGCCTGTGAGCGAAATAAGCGCGAACGCCAGCGCCCCGCCCAGCCAGGGAGATCGCCTGCCCATGCCAGCGAAGTCGGTAATCTTGTCGCTCCCTACCCTGTTGGATATAGCGATAACCGCGGCGAACGCTGCCAGGTTGGTGGCCGCGTAGCCGACGAGATAGAACAGAACGCCGGCGGGGCCGTCTGCGCCCCCACTACTCGTGTCTCTAGCAGCGATAGCGGCCAGGCCAACCATGATGTACCCGGCGTGGGCGATGGTCGAATACGCCAGCAGGCGCTTCATATTCTTCTGTGCCACAGCAACGAAGTTACCCAGCGTCATGGACATGATCGCCAGAACGGCGAAGACTGCGCTCCACTCCATGCTCACCGACGTTTCGGGGAACGCGATGTAAAAGACTCGCAGGATGACGGCGAATCCGGCGGCCTTGCTGGCGACCGAGAGGAAAGCCGTTATGGGCGTGGGCGCGCCCTCGTAGACATCGGGCACCCACATATGGAAAGGCACCGTCGAAATCTTGAAACCGAAGCCCGCGATTATGAACACCACTCCGAGCAAGATGGCGTAGCCACCGAAGGGCTGCGTGGCGTCGGTAGACCCCAAAATACTGCGGGCAATTTCACCGAGGTCGGTGCTGCCGGTAAAGCCATAGGTCCACACCATGCCGTACAAAAGCAGCGCCGAGCTTATGGCGCTGAGAATGAGGAACTTGATCCCCGCCTCGGACGAGCGGCTGGAGCCTGCCAGTGCGATAAGAGCCGCCAGTGGCAGGGCCGTCAGCTCCAGCGCTATGTAAATGGTGACCAGTTCAAGAGTCGATGCCAGCAGCATCATGCCGGAGAGAGAGAACAGTATTAGGGCGAAGTACTCGGCTCTGAGACTTTCGAAGCGCCTGATGTAGCCGGTGGACATAAGCACGACGATAGCCATGATTCCCACCAGCAGGAACTTGAAGAACAGGCTGAACTTGTCCACTACCAGCGTGCCGAACACGCCCGTCATGGAGGTGGCACCGGTGTCCAGGTCGATCCACAGGACGATGGTCAGAGCCACCGTTACGCCCAGGCCAACCAGTACGATGGCCGGGAGAGCCCGGCGGTCTTTCAGGACGAAGTCGGCGAACAGTACCAGCAGCGCCACGGCAACCAGGCTTAGTTCGGGTGAAAGCAGATAGACGTCGTGGCCGGTCATCGGGAGATCACCTCAGCCACGCTGCTCACGCTGTTCGCTATGGGCTCGACGCCGATAGCGAACACGTCGGTGATGAAGGCCGGGTATATACCGAATACGAAGATAGTCGCGGCCAGCAACACCACCGGCACCAGGTCCCAACGGTTGGCGTCGGACAGGTTGGCCCAGCGCTCAATCTTGGGCCCGAACAGGACGCGCTGAACCATCCACAGGATGTAACCGGCCGTAATCACCACCCCGAACACGGCCAGCGCCGTGTGCCAACCCCACACGGGGAAGGCGCCCAGGAACAGCAGTATCTCCGCGGCGAATCCGCTGGTGCCGGGCAATCCTAACGATGCCAATCCGGCGATGAGGAAGCCGACGGCAATGAGCGGCATCTTGTGGGCCAGTCCGCCCAGGTCGGGTATGTACCTCGTATGCGCCCGATCGTAGATCAGCCCCACCATGAGAAACATGAGCCCGGTAATGGTGCCGTGGGTGAACATTTGCATGGATGCGCCCGTCAGGCCCACGGCGCGGGTGTCGGCCGTGGCCCCGGCTATCGCAGCCAGCCCGATCAAGACGTAGCCCATGTGGCTAATGCTAGAGAACGCCACCAGGCGTTTCAGGTCGGTCTGACGCATAGTCACCACAGCGCCATAGATAACGTTAATGACCCCGGCAGTCGCCAGAAGCCACGACAGGTCCGCCATGGTGTCGGGCATCATCGCGGCCGTCACGCGAATCATGCCGTATCCGCCCATCTTCAGCAGCACTCCCGCCAGCATCACGCTGACGGCAGTGGGCGCGTCGGTGTGGGCGTCCGGCAGCCAGGTGTGGAACGGCCACACGGGCAGCTTCACGGCGAAGCCCACGAACAGCAGTCCGAAAATAGCGCCTATGGGCAGGGCCAGGTGGGCCCCTTCTGCAATGCGCTCTGGCAGCACGGTCATATCGAACGTACCTGTCGAAACAAACAACACGACTATTCCCACCAGCATGAAGGCGCTGCCCAGGAACGTGAAGATGAGGAACTTCATCGCCGAGTACTCTTTGCGCCCGCTCCCCCACGTCGATATGAGGAAGAACATGGGCACCAGTTCCAACTCCCAGAACAGGAAGAACAGCAGGAAGTCGAGCGCGGTGAAAACGCCTAATACGGCCGTCTGCAAGATGAGCAGCCAGACGAAGTACTCCTTCACCCGGTGCTTTATGCCCCACGACGCATAAATCGCAGCCATGCCTAGCAGGCCGGTGAGCAGCACCATGGGTGCACTAAGGCCATCGACACCCAGGAAGTACTCGACCTTGAACGAGCCAATGGGTATCCAGTTGGTGACCCTGTCGACTAGCTGAACGCCGCCTTCGTCGCGGTTGTACGCGGCGAACACCACGATGCTCAGGACCAGCTGGGCAAGCGCAGCGGCCCCGGCGGCGATCTTTACCTGCTTGTCATTTTTCGCCAGCAGCAATATGCCCACCGCCACGGCCAGTGGCAGGAACACGAGTACTGTGAGCAATCCGTTTATGCCGTCCAAATAATTACCTGAACACCAGATAGATACCGAATATCACCAGCACTCCGACGGAGATGATCGTGCCGTAGCCTTGCAACTGGCCGGTCTGCAACTGCGCCATCGCCCGGCCGACGTTGCGGCCCGCGCGGTCGGCCGTCCTGACAATGCCGTCGACGAGATTCTTGTCCAGCCAGTCCAGGCCGAAGGCCAACTTGCTGTAGAAGAGATTGCGGGTCAAGACGTCCTCGTACAGGTCGTCCAGGTAGTACTTCCTGACCACGATGTCGTAAAGGCGCCTGACCGGGCTGACGACAGCGTCCGGCGAAATCGTCTTCGATACGTACATGAGGTAGGCGAGCCAGATTGCCGCTACTGCCAGCAGGCTGGTTACAAGGGCCAGTACGCGGTTGAAGCTCTCGACCTCAACATGCCCGCCCTCGATCAGTGGGTGTGACGGCCCAATGGCGATGAACTCAGAAAACCAGTGCATGGGAATGAAGCCGAAGTCGGTGAGGGGGTTGACCAGCCAGCCCACTGCGGCCGTCGCCAGCGCCAGGACCACCAGCGGCCCGACTATGCTTTTCGGCGACTCGTGTGGTCCAGAACTATCGTGTGCTTCAGCATTGGGATCGGCGGCAGCCCCGCCCCGGTACTCGCCTTCAAAGGTCATGAACAGCGCCCGGAATATGTAGAAGGCCGTCATGATGGCCGCGACCAGCCCCAGCCAGAACACGAGGTTGGAATCCCAACTCGTGCCAGCCCAGGCCGCGCCGAGAATTTCGTCCTTGCTCCAGAACCCGGCCATGGGGGCGATGCCCGCCAGGCTCAGGCCGCCTATGAGGAAGGCCGCCCAGGTCCAAGGCATCACACGCCGCAGACCACCCATGTAGCGCATGTCGAAGGTGCCGCCGGCGGCGTGGCTGACGCTGCCCGCTCCCATAAACAACAGGGACTTAAAGAAGGCGTGTGTAAACAGGTGGAATATGGCCGCCCCGTATGCGCCGACGCCGAGCGCGAGCATCATGAAACCCAGCTGGCTAATGGTCGAATAGGCAAGCACGCGCTTGATGTCGTTTTGCACCAGCCCCATGGTGGCGGCAAATATGGCGGTTACGCCGCCCACAATCGCCACCGTTCGCATCACCTCTTCGGACGACTCAAAGACCGGGAAGAACCGCGCAACCAAAAAGACCCCAGCAGCGACCATAGTCGCGGCGTGAATGAGGGCGCTGACCGGCGTTGGGCCCTCCATAGCGTCCGGTAACCAGGTGTGTAAAGGCACCTGCCCAGACTTGCCCACCGCACCGGCGAATATGCCGCCGGCTATCCAACCGGCGGCGGCGGTGGTCAGAACGCCTCCGACGGCGACCGCGGCGTGAATGTCGGTAACGTCCAGGGGATTCAGGCCCATGGCCAGGAACGCGTCGGCGTTATAGAACAGGTAAAGAATGGCCAGCAGGAAGCCGAAGTCCCCGATACGGGTGATGATGAACGCTTTTTTGGCGGCGGCGGTCGCCGCGGGCTTGTGAAACCAGAATCCAATGAGCAAGTACGAAGAAGCGCCTACCAACTCCCAGAACACGAACATCTGCACGACGTTCGACGAGATGACCAGCCCGATCATCGAAGCGGTGAACAGGGACATGTAGGCGAAGTAACGCGTGTAACCGCCATCGCCCTTCATATAGGCCGTCGAGTAGATCTGTACGAGCAGGCTGACGCTCGTGACGATCAGCAGCATGATGGCGGTGAGGCCGTCCAGAACAATGCCGATGTTGATGTCGAGGTTGCCGACCGTGAGCCAGCGATGCGGCTCGAACACCACCGCGCCGTGGTTGTCGGCCACGCTCGCCAGCGCCCAGATGGATAGGGCGACCGACCCGGCGATGGCCAGTATGGTCAGCCGACCGGCGATTCGCGACTCCGACCCCAGCATGGGTCGAATCAGAGTGCCAATAATGAGGAACGACCCCAGTGGCAGCAGAAAGATGAGCCAGACTCCGAGTTCGCCGATCATCTACAGCTTCCTCAAAATCTCGTCGGCGACGTGCTCGCGGCCCTTGGGCACCATGACGCGGAAAGGCACTCGCTCGCCCCAGGTCAGGATGTCCCCCTCCGGGATAATTTTGGTGGGCAGGCCCTCGGCCTCCAGCGCGGCCTTCCACATTTCGGCCGTCATCAGGTTGGGTGCCTTGCGGTAGTCGGTGAACATGTTTAGTGCTTCAGCTCGTTGGCGTCGGAGACGAAGATGGTGTCCCGGTTGCGGAACAGTGAGATAACGATAGCCAGGCCCAACGCCACTTCAGCCGCAGCGATTGTGATTATGAAAACCGAGAAGACCTGGCCGGTGAGCACCAGCTGAGCGGCGTCTGTCAGCGCACCGCCGGTGCCGTCGGCTATGGCCGCCGGTAACACGAATCGAGAGATGGCGACGGCGGTAATGTTGACTCCGTTGAACATCAGCTCGATGCACATGAGCACGACGATGGCGTTGCGCTTGGTAAGCGCCCCGAACAGGCCGATAAAGAATATAATCGCCCCGACGAGGAGGAAGCTTTCGATGTCCATTTACCGCTTCCTCAACAGCGCCAGTGCGCCAATTACCGACGCCAGCAAGACGATGGACGCTACCTCGAACGCAAGTACGTAATTGGTGAGCAACAGCCCGGCTATGCCCGGCACGGTGTTCTCGAACACGACTACCATTTCTTCCGCCGCTGCCGTCGTTACCGTGCCGGTCGAAACCGCGGTATCTATCAGGTTCCAGTCGGTGCTGTAGACCACGAACGTAACGCCCGCTAACAGCAGGCCTACGATGACAAGCACCGGAGATCGCAGCGCGTTGAACGGGCTGCCATCATCCATGTCCCTGGTGGTCACCACTGCGAAGATGATGAGCACCGATATGGCCCCGATGTAGATGAGCACCTGCACGACGGCCAGGAACTCGGCCCGCATTAGGATGAACATTCCAGCGACGCCCATTAACGAGACGACTAGAAACAGCGCCGCCCTGAACACGTCTTTCAGGAACACGACTGCTAGAGCCGCGATTATGGAAGAGACGGCTATCGCCCAGAAGACGATGTCCACTATGACCGTGGACTCTGTGCCAGCGCCTAACTGCATTAGTTAGCTCCGCTCACTGGGTTCGCTCCAGGGAC
>CAUZIR010000097.1:0-6537 GCA_963579815.1 Dehalococcoidia bacterium | reverse complement strand
GGGATCGCTCTAGGGCTTCTTCGGCTGATGGCCTCATCGCTTTGACGATTCACTTTTCGCGCCCTGTAGTGGCGCCACAGGATTCTAGAGGGTTGGGGCGCGTTTGGTGAAGCTGCGTGCTAACCTTTAGCTACTAGGAATTGGACCTTGGGCCAAACGGCCCGAGGTCTTTTTTGTATTCAGGGCACTTCGAGACTTTACAAAGGCAATGATCCCCGCCGACCCGACGCGTCCTCCTCGTCCCACAGGCCGGGCTCGCTTTACCACCCGGCAACTTAGCAAACGCCAGGCGCTCAAATGGACTGTCTTCTTTGTCCTAGCGCCGGGTATTTTCGCTTCTTTGATGGACGAGATCGGCGTTTTTCAGGCGCTGCCACGAATAGCCGACGGCTTCGGCTCGACCATACCCCAGGTGCAGTGGGTGGTGCTGGCCTATGTACTGACCATTGGCGCGCTCATGGTGCCGATGGGCAGGTTGTCCGACATTGTCGGCAGACGGCGCGTGTACATGGCGGGGTTGGCCGTCTTCGCTCTGGGTGGTCTGTTGTCCGGGTTTGCACCCAGCTTGAACGCGCTCGTCCTGTTCAAGGTCATCCAGGGTGCGGGCGGGGCGATGATCCAGGCCACGGCCATGGCACTGGTTGCCGGGGCGTTTCCCGCGCGAGAGCGAGGCCGGGCGATAGGCCTGTTCATGCTGGTTGCCGGGGCGGGCGGCGCACTCGGGCCCATAGCCGGTGGCGCAGCGGTCACCTACCTGGGTTGGCGATGGATGTTCTTCATGAGCGTGCCGGTGGTTGTCGCCTCGCTCGCACTTGCGGCGGTCGCTCTTCCCCGGCACAAGCGCAAGGTGCACGCCGTCCGCGAGCCGTTCGACTGGGCAGGTGCACTGCTGGCAACGCTGACCCTGGTCGTGTTTCTACTGGTCATGTCCAACGGAAGCCAGTGGGGCTGGACGGCTGCCAGATCGCTGGGGGGCTTCGCCGTCGCGGGGGTGGCGGCGGTGGCGCTGGTGGCGTGGCAACTGCGAGCGCGCTGGCCTCTTATTCCGCCGGAGCTTTTCCGAAGATCGGTCTTCACTCGTGGCGTCGTGCTGACATTACTGATTATTGTGGGCAACACGCCTGCGTTCTTTCTCATGCCGTTCCTGTTGCAGGGGGTGATGCACCGTTCGCCGCTGGCGGCCGGCCTGGTAATGTCCTGCTCCGCTGTGGCCGCCACTGCGACGGGCATGACCGCAGGCTATCTGAGCGACCGGCACGACTGGCGTATTTTCGTGGTCGCCGGGACCGCCGTCATTATGGTGGTCCTGATAGGCGTGTCGTTCGTGGGGGAAACGACGCCAATATGGATATTGGTCGTGCTGATGTTCGGGCTGGGGTTGGGGGTCGGACTCTGGTATACGCCAACCACCAGTGCCGCGCTGGGCTCGGTGCCCAAGTCTCGCTATGGCGTCGGTTCGTCGGTGGCGCACCTGGCCCGGTATACGGCCAGCCTGTCCGCTATTACCCTCGCCACCACGGCGGTGGCCGTGACGATGTCGTCGCTCGGGTTCGAGCCCACGCTCGACCTGACGGACTCGGCCCAGTCGTCGGGTCTTGGTGGCGCGTTCATTTCGGGCATGTCAGTGGCAGTGCGCATTGGCGCTGGCATCACCTTCGCCGCCATGCTCATCGCGCTGCTGCCCCTCGGGCTCAGGCATTCGCTACGACGGCCCCGGTAGCGTCGAACGCGTGGATATCGCTCGCGGAGTGCTCTTTGGGCAGCGCCTTTGCCTGTGATTGCTGGTAGCCGTTATCGGCGGGCAGGGCCACGACCATGCGGCCTGCTGATATCGCGCTGCCGTAGTGCTCGGCCTCTGGCCCGGTGCCCGCAATCCCTTCCAGCGTTGACGTGCCGGACCTGACGGCGAACCGGTGCTGTTCCTGTTGGCTCTGGTGAAGCATGAGTTTCTCCGAAGTTTGTTCACAAGTCAGTGTCTCTGCCCGTCGTGAGTCGCGCGTGGCAGTCGGCACTCGGGATATGAAGTTCGTGTGAACGGGTGCACCGGACATCGTCACGGCGACATCGAAACAGCTATGACATTGAGTATTGCCCTGGCAAATCGCCTGATCGGCTGGACACGGGCCAGCTACTCGTCGCTTACGCCGCGGCAGTGGCTGGTGGGGTTCGGGGTCGGTTCACCGTCAACGGAGAAACCGACCCCGAAAAGCAAGACGGCCCGCTTCGCGCGGGCCGTCTGAAAGCTATCTGGAGAGGGGCCTAACGAGAGCGGCTTGCCGCCAGCGAGGGACCGCGGCGAGGCCGGGAATTCCCTCCTTCGTTGCGGCTCTGGTCATTACGCCCCTGGTCGGTGCGCCGCGGGCCGCGCGAGCGGTCGCCAGCGGCCTGTTCAGACGAACCAGGGCGGGACGAGCCGCCAGAGGGGCGTCCGCCTTGGCCTTGTGGGCGCTGGTCGTTGCCCTGATGGGCTGCCGATCCACCTCGCGGCGCTCCGGCTCTTCGGGGCGCTCCGGACCTTTGCTGCGATCCATTAGGACCACGACGGCGGGATGACTGCGGGGACTGCTGCCGGGGGCTGGGGGTCTGGGTATGGGGCGAGAAGCTACCGTAGTCAAAACCTTCCAGGCGACGCCGCTCGATGCGGGTTCCCAGTACAGACTCGATTTTGCGCACCATCAGTTCGTCCTCGGGGAGCATGAACGTGAAGGCCTCGCCGGTCTGGTCCATCCGGCCGGTGCGGCCAATGCGGTGGATGTAGGCGTCGACGGTGTTGGGCATGTCGAAATTAATGACGTGCGAGACGAGCGAAACGTCGATGCCGCGCGAGGCCAGGTCGGTGGCCACGAGCACGTCGAATTTACCGTTGCGGAACCCGTCTATCGCCTGCTGGCGCTTGTTCTGCGACAGGTTGCCCTGCATGGCGGCCACGCGGAACCCGACGTTCACCAGGTCACCTGCCAGCCTCTTAGCGCGGGCCTTGGTGCGGGTGAAAATAATCAGTCGGGCCGTCGGTGTTCGATCGAGCAGTTCCAACAACAGCTTCTTTTTTAGTTTGTCCGTCACCGGGTACAGAGCGTGTGTGACGGTCTTCGCCGGGGCGATCATGCCTATCTGCACGATGGTGGGGTCGTTAAGAATTTCGTCGGAAAGTCTGCGGATCTCCCTGGGCATGGTGGCGGCGAAAAACAGCGTCTGTCGCTGCCGGGGCAGGTGGCTGATGATGCGGCGAATGTCGGGCAGGAAGCCCATGTCGCACATGGTGTCGGCTTCGTCCAGCACCAGTACCTCGACGCCGGACAGGTCGATGGCGCCGTCGCCGACGTGGTCCAGCAACCGGCCAGGGCAGGCGACGACGATGTCAGCGCCGCGGCGCAAGGCCTTGGCCTGCGGTCCCTTGCTGACGCCGCCGTAGATGCTCAGGCTGCGTATGGCTGTGTTCTTGCCCAGCTCGCGGGCGTTCTGGTGAATCTGCTCTGCGAGTTCGCGGGTGGGGGCAACGATGAGAGCGCGTATCTGACCGCGGGGTCCAGATATCAGTCGCTGGAGTATTGGGAGCATGAAGCTGGCGGTCTTGCCAGTGCCGGTCTGGGCCAGTCCCAGGACGTCGCCGCCTTCGAGGGCGACGGGAATCGCCTGCTCTTGAATAGCGGTTGGGGAGGTGTAGCCTGCGGCTTCCACGCCAGCAAGCACACGTCGATCTAGGTTCAGTTCTTCGAAGTTCAGTGGGGGTTCTCCTTGGCTCCATTGAGCCAAGGAGAACTCTCAGCCAGATGAAACGCGATGTGGCGGGTAGACCGCCGGGGTATGAGCGGACCAGATGTCCGATGCCGTAGAGTTCCACTATAACAGGGCGGCCCAACAGTGCAGACCGGATTTCCGCTATTAGACAGGTCTGTTTTGGAGTGAAGTCGAAGCTAATATTCGAGCTTTCGTCGGGGTGCCCTGGTCACGCGGGGCCTTCTCCAATGAACGCCAAACCGTAGGGCCCCAGTTCGATTTCTAAACGGCCTTGTTCGCAGGTGCGGGCTTCGCTTAGTTGCCAGAAACGCTCGGGGTCGGCGCACGCGCCCCGGAACGTTTCTGCGTTTAGCTCGTGAAGTTTAATGTCGGTTCCGAGACCTTCAACGGTAACGGCAATCGATTCCCCGGCGAGAGAGAAGACCGCCGTGTGCACTCCGTCGTCGGTCGCGACGCCAAACGCACCGGCGCTCGATGGTGAGCTTGAGTTCATAGGGACGATGGCGCTGCCGCGTTGCCTGGTTACGGCTTGTATAAACCGTATCGGGTGATATACGGGGAACACTCCAGAACCCCCAGACGGCTTGAGCCCCGCCGGGCCAACAGCCTCGAAGTAGGTTACGGAAGCCGCGCCCGCCTCGGCCAGGTACTTGTAGCTCCCTGCGGCCCATGCGGCTGTGAAAAGCTCCCACTGCCTGGGGTCTGAACGTCGCTGTAGACCACGATCTGCTTGTGGATCTGACCCGATTTGTCTGGGATGTAAGTGATCTTGGGGTCCATGCAGGCACTCTAGCAACGTAGAACAGACACGGCATTTAGTTGGGGGTCCATAGCCGCCCAAAATCGACCGGCCTGGCTCAACCGGCGGGGGCGTCGGCCGCATTTATGTGCTGCGGGTTCGGCCCTCTGGCTTACGTCTCGCCTGTTCGTCCCGGCACTCCCTGCTCGCCTGCCGCAATTGCTCGATTTTGGTCTCGTCGACGCGCATTGACGTGCAGCAAGTCCGCAAGCACCGGGCTAGCGGGCGGCTACCTGATACGGGTGCCGTTCGTGATTAAAAACAAGAAGCCGAACACAAGCGGCCCGCGCACCCTTGAGGAGCGGGTAGAGGCTGCCAACGCGAAGCTGAACGGTGGCACGGAATGAAAATCAAGTATTTGACCCGTAGCGAGGTCACGCACGCTATCGAAACAACTACCCGTAAGCGTGTGCCCCGGAATGCCCTTACGTCAACGTCTACCTCACTCAGCCAGTCCGGCGGTGGGAGGGATAATTAGCCGAGTGGCCGAGCGGGTCGGATCCTCGGCGGCGCGAGCGGTAAAAAAATCAAAACTTTCGTGCGAGGGGGCATATCTAGGTAAGTAGGGGTGCCCCTAGGCCCAACCGGCGGGTCTAGAGAGGCTTTGCGGTTGAACGGTTGCCCTGGTTTCTCGAGGGTTGGCGACCCCTCCCCTTCCCCTCGAACGTCAGGGAGAGAGCAAGCAGCGGTCCTGGGCTGCCCGTTATGGAGGCGTTTTGAGCCCGGTTTCTGTCAATGTTGCTGTCAAACCCGTCAATCGGGGCCTGTAATGAAAACGGCCCACACGAAGCGAGCCGTCTATGAGCGAGTAGGTGGGTGGTGGAGCTGCGGGGACTCGAACCCCGTACCTCTTCAATGCCATTGAAGCGCTCTCCCAGATGAGCTACAGCCCCACGAAGTGCTGGGAATGCGGGTGTGAAGACCCGCAAACCTCAATATAGCAGACCGCCGGTGGCACCGGCAATTTGATGGCCCGGACCCGGTGCTTGCCGAATCACGAAGCTTCGCATGCGATGATTCAGGTTACTTATACTTGCCGACGCCTGTGCAGGGGATCCGCCGTTTGGCGAGTGGCAATAAGTAACGGAGATTAAATGGTCGCAACCGGTTCTTACTCAGGCCCGTACTCGGGCATAACTGTCCTTGACCTCGACTCAGACGTAGCTGGCGCCTATGCGTCGATGCTGCTGGCCGAGCAGGGGGCCACGGTCGTGCGACTCGACAGCGGCCGGTTCGCAGGTGACACGCGCTTTCGGTTGTGGAACCGCAGCAAGCGTGTCGTACCCCTCGACCCCCTCTCGGCGCAGGACAGGCCGGACCTGGAGGAGATGGTCAAAGAGGCCGACGTGGTGGTGCGCACCATGCTGCGGTCCGAGGCCGAGGCGGCCGGGCTCGCATACGAAGCTCTCGAACCCCTGAACCCCAGACAGATCTACTGCGCGATTCCTCCGTTTGGAGAGACGGGCCCGATGGCCGATGTGCCCGCCGACGACGGCGTGGTGGGCGCGCACGCAGGCATATACGGCGATCAGGGGGGCTGGGACGGGCCACCGGTGTACGTGCACCTGCCGATCGCCAGCTACGGTGCCGCGTTCCTGGCCGTCAGTGCCATCGGCGCGGCGCTCTACTCCCGCGGCGCGACGGGACTGGGACAGGCGGTGTGCACGTCGCTGTACGCCGGTGCGCTGGCGATGCAGGCGGGCGCCATCGTCACAGGCCCAAACGTGCGGTCCTGGGTGCGGGACGCGATGGGACAGCTGGGGGCGAACCCGCTGTATCAGTTGTACAAGTGCTCTGACGGTGAGTGGGTGATGATCGCCTGCGGCACGGATACGTTCTGGAACAAGCTGTGCATCGCATTCGGTAAATATGAGTGGACGGAAGACCCCCGGTTTGAAACCGCTCCCTGGAACATTGAGCCGAAACACCGCCTGGAACTTCGAGACATGGTCGCAGCCGTAATCTCCGGGGGGACGGGCGACCATTGGCTGGAAGTGCTG
>CAUZIR010000096.1:0-6598 GCA_963579815.1 Dehalococcoidia bacterium | reverse complement strand
GGCGAGGTAAGCAGCGCGTAGCCTTCGCCGCCTGCGTGCGGTTTTAGCCTCTCAGCGACCACGTCCAGTGCCTCTGACCAGGACGCCTCGCGTAGCTCGCCGTCTTCGCGCACTAGAGGGGTTTTCACCCGCTCTTTGCGGTTGACGAAGTCGAGGCCGAACTTGCCCTTAAAGCACGCTTGGCCCTGGTTGGCCTCGGCGTGGGGGTCGGGTATGGCCCGGATGACCTTGTTGCGCTTGTTGACTTCTAGTTTGAGGGTGCAGCCGACCGGACAATGAGGGCAAATAGACGTAATGGTCTTTACGGGCTTGTCCCACTTGTAGTCCCGTTCCACCAGCGCGCCGGTGGGGCAGGCGTCGATGCAGGCCCCGCAGAACTCGCAGCCAGATTCGAGAAGCGAAGTACCCTGAGAAGTCCCGATGAGTGTTTTGCCGGCCCGGTTGAGGAACGTGAGGGCGGAGTCGCCTCTTATTTCGTCGCATACGCGAACGCACCGGCCGCAGACTATGCACAGGTTCATGTCCATGTCCCAGAACGGGTCGGCCACGCTCAGCGGCAGGCCACGGTTCTGGTAGGTGAGCGGGGTCTCCATGTCCATGTCGAGCCAGCGAACGGTGTCTTTCAATTCGCAGCGCTCATTCTTGGGGCAGGTGACGCAGCGGTCGTTCACCGACACGTGGCGCAGACATACGTCGGAGGGGCCGCACAACTCAATGCGATGACACGTCAGGCAGCCGTGCGGGTGCTCGCTCAGCAGCAGGTCCATGATGCCCCGGCGCAGTTCGACGATGTCGGGGGTCTTGGTGTTCACGACCATGTCGGGCGCTACCGGGGTGGTACAAGACGCTGGCGCGCCGGGGCGGCCCTCGACGTTGACCACGCACATGCGGCAGGCGCCGAAAGGCTTGGTGCCGGGGTAGTAGCACAGGTAGGGGATGTATACCCCCGCTTCCATGGCGGCCTGCAGGACCATCTGGCCAGGCTTCGCCTTGACCTCGACCCCGTCTATTGTAATTGTCAGTTCGTCAGCCAAGGGTTGTCTCCCCTACTTTCCGGCAAGCCCAGGGGCTAGTGACACAGGTGCCGGTTCAACGGGAGCAACCGGCTCGCCGATTGGCACCTGGGCGAATGACCGGGTGTTGACCGGGGCGTAGCCAGGCCTACGGCACGATCCGGTTGGGCAGCGACGCTCTTCCATGTGAGTTCGGAAGTCGGAGTCGAAGTGTTTTATGGCCGACTCAATGGGGTTGAAGCCCAACTGGCCGTGGCCGCAAAGTGAGCCCATCTGCATGGTCTTGCCGACCGTCTTCATGAGTTCAACGTCACCGGGCCGGTCTTCGTGGGCGCAGATGCGCTCGACGATCTCCAGCAGGTTGGTGGTCCCGAGCCGACAGGGGAAGCACTTGCCGCAGGACTCGTACTGGCAGAACGCGACCAGTACCCTGGTCAGGTCCACTGCACATGTGCGCTCGTCTGCAACGATAATGCCGCCGGAGCCGAGAATGGCACCAGCCTCGCGCATCTCGTCAAAGTCGAGGTGCACGTCGGCAGATTGGTCGGATAGGACGCCACCGAGCGGGCCCCCTGTCTGCAACAGCTTTAGTTTCCGACCATCCGGCACCCCGCCGCCTATTTCGTTGATGACCTCGCCGATGGTCAGCCCCATAGGAACTTCGTATAGACCAGGGTAAGTGATGTTGCCGCTCAGGCAGATGATGGCGGTGCCGGTGGACTTGTTGACGCCGATGTCGGAGAACCACTCCGCCCCGTTTTCCAGAATGGACGGCGCGTACGACAGGGTCTTTACGTTGTTGATGGTGCTCGGCCTGCCCCATACCCCGAAGGCGGCAGGGAACGGTGGCCTCGCCCTGGGCATGGACCGGTGGCCCTCGACGGCCTCCATAAGCGCGGTCTCTTCACCGGCGACGTAGGACTCGCCGGTGAGCGAGATCTCGATGTCGAAGCTGAAGTCGGTGCCGAGTATGTTCTTGCCAAGCAGGCCAGCTTCGTACGCCTGTTTGACGGCCGCTTCGGCCCGGTCGATGGGGCCGTCGTGGCCGTGGCGGATGAAGATGATGCCGTTGGATGAGCCGGTGGCGTAGCCAGCTATGGTTATGCCTTCGATGGTCGTGTAGGGGTCGCTTTCGAGGATGGCCTTGTCGTTGAAGGCCCCGGGGTCGCCCTCTTCGCAGTTGCACAGGATGTATTTCGGGTTCTCACCCCTGCTCATGAAGCTCCACTTGACCCCGGTGGGGAAGGCCGCGCCGCCGCGCCCCCTGAGGCCGGATGACTTCATCTCTTCGATGACGTCTTCGGGCTTCATCTCGATTAGAGCTCGGTTCAGGCCAGCGTAACCGTCGCGGGCTAGGTACTGGTAAACGTCCGCCGGGGCGGTGGTGCCCGCGTTTCGCAGAGCGACGCGCTTTTGGCGGCCTATCTGCGGGATGTCGTTGAGGTTGGGTACGCCGTTGATCGCGTCAGGGGAAACGACCTGGCCCTCTTCTGCGAGGTAGCCCATGACGCCTTCGGTCGGGATATTGCCGCTCTTTACGTAGCCATCGACTATGGCATCGACGTCGTCTACCCCGACGTTGCTGAAGAAGAGGCGAGGCCCACCGGGCAGCGTCACGTCTACGAGGGGCTCGGCGAAGCAAATGCCCAGGCAGCCGACTTCGTCTACGGTGGCGTCTATTCCAGATGACTTGAGCTTGGATTCAATGGCCGCGAGGGTGTCGAACGCACCGGCGGCGTGGCCGCAGATAGCCGTGCCGATGCGGATCCAAGGTCGCTGGCCCTCGGTTAGCTCTTTCCAGCGTTCGTTCGCGGTCGCCTTCAGTGCTGCGTGGGTGGCCATTAGTTGCCCTTCATTGCGGCGATGCCCGAACTGGCGGCGGCGGGGGTTATGCGGCCCATAAGGCGATGGTCGATGCTCATGACCGGGGCCTGGGAGCACGCCCCCAGGCAGGTGTTCAGCTTCAGGGTGGCGACGCCGTCGGGGGTGTCGCCTTCGCTTTCGAGACCGAGTTCGCCGAGCACAGCGCCGATGACCTCAGTGGCACCAACGAGGTGGCAACTGGGCCCCCAGCACACTTCTACCATGTGTTCTGCGGGCGGCGAAAAGCGGAAGTTGGGATAGAACGACGCGACGCCCCATACCTCGTTGATGGTTGCGCCCGAGTGGGACGCCACCAGTTCGATGGCCTCTTCGGGGATGAAGCCCAGTTCGTCCTCTATCGCCAGGAGAGATGAGAGTACCGTCACGGTCGGTCTTTTTTGAGACTCGACCGCGCTCTGTATTCGCTGTTTTAGAGCCTCAGATTCGGCCTCGGCCGTTAGGCCGATTTTCGGGGTGACATCGGGCGGCAAGCCCTATCTCCTGTGGGTGATAATCGAGTTTGTGGCAAGCACCACAAATGGTACCAGAAACCCGGAGCCCAACAAAGGCCGCTCTAGCGCCCCTGCGGCACAAGAGCCGGGCCAGCTACGCCAGATCCTCCAGCATCATGCGGGCGACCTGCCTGCCCATGCGCACCGAGTAGTTGGTGCCCCGGTCTTCGGGGTATATCTGGGTTGTGTTAGCGAGGTATAGCCGCTCGAACGGCGTGCGGTGGTCGGGGATGCGCTCAGAGTACCGGGTGCCGATGATGGGCTGGGCAGCACCAACTTTGTGGTGGTGACTGGCCTGAACCCAGCTGTCCTCAAAGTCCGGATTTATCTTGCGCAGGTGAGGCAGGTACTCCGCCAACAACTCTTCGTGGCTCATGGCGTAAAGGGGACTGTCGATGCTGAGGTAATTAGACAGGTAAACGATGTGCTTACCGCCGTATAAGGACGGGTCGATCATGTTGGTATGCTCGATAACCCCGACGAAGGGTATGGACCGGTCGGCGACGTTGAGCCAGTACACGTCCGTAAGTGGCCGGTCGAGTTCGAGGATTATTAGCACGGCCGCCATATAGGTGACGCCGGACAGACGCTCGGCGTAGTCGGCTGGCATGGACGGTACCAGGCTGGGGAAGATGAACGAGGGGGTCGTTGCCAGGACGGCGTCGAAGTTCTCGCTTCTAGACTCGCCGTCACTCATCGTCACTTCCAGGCCCGTGGCAACGCCGTCTACAACGGTGACGCGGTCTACCGCGGCCGACAGGTGCACCTGCCCGTCCAGTTCGTGCACCTTTCCTGCCAGGACGTCGAAGACCTCGCCGAAGCTACCCATGGGGTAGCCGAGCATTTCCCTGGTCATGCCCTTGCCTCGGGACGCAAAACGGGTGTGGATTTTCCCCCAGAACCAGGGCATGCCAACCTTGTCGAAGTTCTCCTCGCCGAACTTGCCGCGCAGCAGAGGCCCCCAAACGGTTTCGTAGACGCCCGACCCGGCCCAGCGCCTTATCCATTCGTCCGCCGTTACGCCTTCCAGTGCACGCCAGTCCTTGCGCCAGTTCAGGAGCATGGTGACGACCCCCAAACGCACCCGGTCAACGATGTTCAGCGGAGAGAAGCGCAGCAGGTCCATCGGCGTGACCAGGCTGCGGATCTGACCGTCGCCTGAGAGGATGCCGACGGTCGACTCGAACCAGCTCATACGGTCGCCCAGGCCGATGTCGTCTATGAGTTCCAGGATGGCCGTATCGGAGGTGAAGAGGTGATGATATCCACGCTCCAGCGGCGCCCCGCCCACGTCAAATGTCGAGGCCTGACCACCGAGGAACGGCGCGCGCTCGTACACCACCGTCTGGTGGCCAGCCTTGCCCAGTTCGTATGCGGCTGCCAGACCGGCGGCACCGGCACCGATTATTCCAAATTCCATGCTTTCACCCTACTGGTCGGAGTTCCCGGCCTCTTTGGCGGTGTATTCGGCGGTTTCTTCGGCGAGCCTACCGGAACGCCACAGGCGCTTGAGGGAGACCTGATCGGTCCACAGTATCCCCTGTCCCATCAAGATCATCGGCAGCAGCAGCGCCGCGTGCACGACCGCCGCGTAGCCGCCCGCCACGGCCCGGTCAACCAACCCGAGGGGCAACAGTACGAGCGTCTCCCTGGCGATGAGTTCGAAGAGTCCGATGCCGCCCGGAGCGGCGGGAACCGATCCGCCGATATTGGCGACCGCGGTCACCAGTATGACTGCCACTACGAGGTTGTCATGCCCACCGACGGCGCTTTGCAGGTCGAACGAGATGCCGATCATGTAGAACAGGCTCGCTTCGAACAGCCATATGGGCACTGAAAGGAAAAAAAGTAGCGCTATCGCCCGGGCGCTCTTGAGCGGGACGAGTCCCAGGATGAACGTGGTTGCCAGGCTCGACGCCAGGCCGCCGACCCGGCCGGGTAAAACACGAACGATTCGGTTGACAACGCCCTGGGCTGCTACCGGGTAGCGGGCAACGGCCACCATGACCCCGAAGATGGCCACGAAGGGCAGGGTTGCGCCAATTACCAACAGCGGCCATGCAACCCCGGAGCGCTCGCCAAAGCCTTCGGCCACACCGCCCAGCGGAATGAACAGGGCGATAACGACTATGAAAATCATCAACGTCAGCGCATCGAGTACGCGCTCGACGAACACCGTGGCCAGGGCCGCACTCTTGCTGATGCCCTCGCGCTCGCCCACGTAGTAGCTGCGAACCAGCTCGCCGAGCCGCATGGGCAGGATGTTGTTGGCCATGTAACCAACAACCACGACGGGAAACAGGCGGGTCACCGACACGGGTTTCAAGTGCAGTAGCAGGACGCGCCAACGCAGGGTACGAAACACGACGGACACGAGATAAAGAGCCACGGCGGGGATGACCCAGATGTAGTTGGCGTCCGCCAGGGCATCCGCCATACGCCGTACGTCGATGGTGAGCAGGAACAGCGCCAACAGCGCGACGCTGACGCCCAGACCAATCCACATCTTTCCCAGGCCAATCACCCCAACAGGGTACACGGGCGCGCCTAAGCATTCGGGGCGTACAGGGTGTATCCGGTGCCTTGAGGGTCGGGCCCTAGCGCGGCGTCGGGGGCGTAAAGCTTCTGAGTTCTTCGTCGGAGAAAAATACGAACGCGTCTTCGCTGCCCAACCGGAAGCTGACCTTACGGTGCATGAAGTAGTCCATCGCTCGACGCCAGGAGTCACGGTCGGCGAACGATTTGACGAACTTGCCCAGGGTCAGCCCCCGGTAGCTCTGCTCCGGGAACCACCACCGGTGCTTTAACCGCACCCCTTCGCCGAACTCCTCTTCGAGCAACGACTCGGCTTCCTTTTCGTTGTTCGCGTGCAGGAGCAAGATCTCGGCGTCTGGCGGCGAGGCGAGTGCGTTGTTGTCGTAGACGGGGTACCCGGCATCGGCAATGTCACGCAGGTACCAGGCCCAGGGCCACTGGAACCCGCTCGTGGCGTCGATGGTGACCCTGGGTTTCTCGTTACCCTCAGATGCAGAGGTTGCGATGACCCGGGCCAGGTCCGGGATGTCGGGCGATGTCTGGGTGTAGACGAGCATCTCTACCGGGACATCGCCGTTTTCGTAGGCGACTCTGGTCCCGGTCCTGACGGTGATGACCAGCAGCGCTGCGACCAATCCCAGCACGGCCATTGCCACGAACGGACGCCTGCCGACT
>CAUZIR010000095.1:0-6614 GCA_963579815.1 Dehalococcoidia bacterium | reverse complement strand
GTTGGTGGCAACTAACTGGGCACCGTTGAACTCGTTAATCACCTCCCACAGGGCGTTGAGCTTGGGGGTGAATGCCGGGCGGTTGTTGATGGACCACTGCTCGCCGCTGCGCGAGAGCTGGGCCTTGGTTGAAGACGTAGAGATAGAGACCGTGTCGATGAGGCCTCGTTCGATAGGCAAGAGGCCAGACAGCGTGGAATCACTTCCGCCCGGGGAGACGAGGCGCACGATGACGCCGACTATCGCCAGGGCGATGAGCGCGAGGAGGACGTAGCGGACTTGTTTGCCCTTCAACTCTGCTCGCTCCTATCTTCCCCGAGTTGGCCGCCATTGGGCTGGCCGCTGGCTTCATAGCTTCGCTGGGTGAACTGTCGCCTGCGCCAGAAGCGGAAAGCGCCCAATAGCACCAGCAAGGCGGGCACCCCGGCGATGTTTACGTACTGAACGGTGTCCCTGTGCGTGTCGGAAGAGAAGTTCAGTTCTCTGCTCGTGACGATCTTGGAGCGAATGGACGCCAGCGCATCTTCCTGGGCCAGCCAGTCGATCCAGTTCAGGGCGAGTACGATGTTGCCCTCGGCACGGCTGGCTATTTCGTCGGCCGCCCACTCCGAGTTTCCGACCACGATCATGCGGAAGCTAGCATCGTCTTCGGCAGCAGTTGCGGCCCGGCCAGAAACGGCCACGGCCATGAGCTGCTTGCCCTGCTCAAGACCTTCGATTGGGTAGGCGGAAATTTTGTCCAGCGGCTGGATGTTGCTGTGCTGAAACAGCAATATGCCCGTCTCGGTCGACTCGACCAGAGGAATGATGCTATCGACGGCAGTTATTTCTGGCCGGTCTTCCTCGATAGAGGCGGCCCACGGCAGCATTATCGACTCTGTGGTCCCGGATATGTCCCGTTCCGATGACAGCACCGGGGCCTTTATCCAGTAGGGGTAGGGAAGCAGCACCGAGCCGGTCGGGGTTGAAAACGACAGTGTCTCGCTGGACCCGACGTCTATGACGAGGTTCGTGTGCACGAACACGCCGTAACGCGTGGTGAAGTCGACGAAGTTGTTTTCATTGGTCCGCAGGACGAATCGCTGGCGGTCGGGCAGCGATGGGTCGATGAGAATGAGGCCGCTGCCGCCGCTGGCAAAGAACTCGTCGAGCTGCGCTGCTTCGCCCGCACTGATGGGTAGGGTGGGCCCAGCAATGACGATGACGTCGATGCCGGACAGGTCGAGGTTCCCCTCGGAGTCAGCCCTGACGTCGAGCAGGTTGTACTGCTCGCCGATCTGGAAGTCGAGGATACGCATTTCGGTGGCCCGGTCTTTCTCGCCGTGTCCGGTGAGGAAGCCAACGGTTTGTTTGTTGCGTCGCACCATCTTGTTGGCCAGCGTGGCTACCCGGTACTCCAGGCCCTCGATAGAGTCCAGCACGCGAATTACTTCGCGCTGGTCAATGTAGCTCAGGGTCAGGCCCAGGTAGCCGTTTTTGATCTGAAGTTCGTCCTGGCTCTGAATGTTGAACTGGACCGGGTCCACCCCGACTAATTCCGCTTTCGCCCTGGCCTTGTCGTCCTTGTCGGGCTCGTGCTTGACTAGCCGGACCAGGTCAGAGGTCGCTTCCAGGTCTCTGAGGAAGTTCTCGACATCCCGGATGGCACCGGCTATCTGCACCGGCGGGTCGTTGGAGGCGAAGAAGTTGATGGTCAGTATGTCGTCCAGGTCGTTGACGAGCTCTTTTGTTGCCGGACTCAGCGTGAACAGCGAGTCGTCTGTCAGGTCCCATCTACCCCCGATGGACGACCCGAACCACCCGGCCAGGATGCTGGCCAGTACCAGTCCGGCGACGCCTAGGCGCAGGTTTTTGTAGAGCTGGGTGCGGTGGCTCAGGGTACGGCCCCGCAGCATGAGGTAGGCACCCGACAGGAACAGGATGGTGATGGCGGCGAAGTAGATGAGGTCCCGCAGGCCGATGACGCCGCGGGCGATGTTGCCGAAATGGGTGTACGGGCTCAGGTCTTCCAATAGCACCGCCGCCGCTGAGGGTAGCGTTAGCGTCAGGAACGATAGACCGATGATGATGAGCACGGCGTTGAGGAACAGCGCCAGCATGAATGCGACTATCTGGTTTTGAGTTAGCGACGAGGTGAAAAGACCGACTCCCACGAAGGAGGCCGACAGGAGTATCGCCCCGATGTACTGCGACGCGGACGCACCGGCGTCGATGTCGCCAGCGGTCTCCATGAGTATGGGTATGCCGATGGTGAGCATGATGCCCACGCTCACGAACACCAGCCCGGCGGTGAACTTGGCACCGAGCACCGTCCAGGTCCGCAGTGGCTGTGTCAGCAGCAGTTCGAGGGTGCCGTCGCGCTGTTCCTCGGACAATAGGCGCATGGTAGCGGCGGGTACGAAGATGGCCAGCACGAAGGGCATTACCTCGAACAGCACGCGCAGGGAGGCCTCGTTTTGGGAAATGGTGTCCCTGAAGTGGAACCACGAGACGACCGCCACGAAGATGACGAGCAGGATGTAGCCCGTGGGCTGGTCGAAGTAGCCTTTAAGGTCCTTACGCAGCAGGGCCATGAAGGTGCGAGAGTGGTCGCGTATGTAGGCGAGCGCGCTCGTCATTCGGACCCAGTTCCAGACTCAGACTCAGGCTCGGCACTGGACCCGGACTCTGACTCGGCGGCGTCGGCGTCTTCTCGTCCGAGCGTCATGGCGCGGAACACGTCTTGCAGCTTGGCTTCGGACTCACGCAGTTCCCACAGCACCCAGTCCTGCTCTTTGGCCAGGTTGAACACCACCGGCCGGGGGTCGGCTTCGCCGGAGAACGACAGCAAGAAACGCTTGCGGTCTCCTATGTCGTTTTCCCGGTGTAGCTCGGTCAGGTTGTCCATCTTGTCCAGGCGTTTTTCTACGTTGCTGCCCTGCACCTCTATCGAGATGGTGCGGGAGCCCCGTACTCGCCGGGATATCGCAGACACGGGGTCGTCGGCGATGAGCTTGCCCCGGTTTATGACCAGCAGCCGGTCGCAGGTGCCCTCTATTTCGCCCAGCACGTGAGTACTGAGCAGCACGGTGCGGGCCTCACCAAGGGACCGGATGAGGTTGCGCATGGAGATTCGCTGGTTGGGGTCGAGGCCCTCGGTGGGCTCGTCCATTATCAATATCTCAGGTCGGTGGAGAATGGCCGCCGCCAGGCCGGTGCGCTGCCGGTAGCCCTTGGACAGGTAGTTGATCGGCAGGTAGTAGACCTCCGTCAGCCGAACCTCTTCAACGGCGGACTCGATGTTGCGTTTGCGCTCGGGGCCAGCAAGGCCACGAAGGTCGGCGACGAACGTCAGGTACTCGTGCACCAGCAGGTCGCCGTAGAGCGGGTTGTTCTCCGGCAGGTAGCCGATACGCTTGCGCGTCTCGATGTCGTCATCTTGCGTGTCGATGCCCGTAATACGCACCGAGCCGACGTCGGGCGTGTAGTACGACGTGAGCATGCGCATGGTCGTGGTCTTGCCCGCCCCGTTGGGGCCGAGAAAGCCGACCACCTCGCCACGGCCAATTTTGAACGACACGTCGTCCACGGCCGTGCGACTACCGAAGATTTTGGACGCGTGGTCCGCTTCGATAGTCAGGTGTTGCTTATGGTCGGTCTCACCGACGTGCTCAGTCACAGTTGTGGTCATCGCCTGTTATACGCACCGGACTCCGGTGCGGTTCAAATAGTCTGTTTGCCGGGTATTGGCTACCCTGCGAAAGGATAATGCACGGGACAGGGCCTGTGGCGCAAGGGGCCTTAGAAGCCCATGCCGCCCATGTCAGGCATTCCGCCGCCCATGCCGCCCATGCCGCCCATGCCACCCATGTCGGGCATTCCGCCGCCGCCCGGGGGCATGGCTGGAGCCGCTTCGGGTTCGTCGGCAATGAGGGTTTCGGTGGTGAGGATCATGGCCGCGACGCTGGCACCGTTTTGCAGCGCCGTCTTGGTCACCTTCACCGGGTCGAGTATGCCCATTTCCAGCAGATCGCCG
Organism: Dehalococcoidia bacterium; assembly: GCA_963579815.1. Lineage (GTDB taxonomy): Bacteria > Chloroflexota > Dehalococcoidia > Lucifugimonadales > UBA2962 > CAUZIR01. Next base: position 2,599 of record CAUZIR010000095.1, on the reverse strand, counting down.
AAGGTGTTGGTCTCGGCGTCGAAGCCGAAGTTCTTCTCGCCGTTCTTGATGGCTTCGAGAATGACCTCGCCGGATAGTCCGGCGTTCTCGGCGATCAGCTTGATGGGCTCTTCCACGGCCCTGGCCACAACCTTGTAGCCGGTGAGTACGTCGCCCTCAATACCCGAACTCTCGGCCTTGGCGAGCACCTTGGCTGCTACCCGGATGAGTGTTGCTCCGCCGCCCGCCACGACGCCTTCTTCGGCTGCGGCCCTGGTGGCAGCGAGCGCGTCTTCCATGCGCTGCTTGCGCTCTTTTAGCTCGATCTCGGTAGAGGCACCGACGTTGATGACGGCGACGCCGCCGCTCAGCTTGGCCGCGCGCTCGTTGAGCTTTTCCCGGTCGTAGTCGGAGGTCGTCTCCTCGGCCTGCCGCTTTATCTGGGCGATGCGGCTCTTGATGGCCTCGGGGTCGCCCGCGCTACCGATGAAGGTAGTGTCCTCTTTCACGGCGACGGCCTTACGGGCGTGGCCCAGGTCCTCGACCGTGGCGGAAGCGAGGTCCCGGCCCATCTCTTTGTTGATGAGCGTTGCGCCGAAAATAATGGCCAGGTCTTCGAGAATGGACTTTCGCCTGTCCCCGAACGCCGGGGCCTTTATGGCCAGGCAGTTGATGGTGCCCCGCATCTTGTTGACGACCAGGGTGGCCAGCGCCTCTTTTTCCACGTCCTCAGCAATGATGACGATGTTTTTGCTGACAGGTGCCAGCTTTTCTAGCAGCGGCACCAGTTCGGCAACGGCAGAAATTTTCTCGGTGGTCAGTAGGATGTGCGGGCTGTCTATCTCGGCCTTCATGCCCTCGGCGTCGGTGACGAAGTAGGGAGACAGGTAGCCCCTGTCGATGCGCATGCCCTCGACCTGCTCGACTTCGTAGCCTGTGGACTTGCCCTCTTCCACGCTGATGATGCCGTCTTCGCCCACCCTGTCGGCGACGTCGGCGATGAGGTTGCCCATCTCCTCTTCGTGCGCAGACAGGATGGCGATCTGGGCCATCTGGTCGCGGCCCTTTACGGGGTTGGCGGCCTTGTCCAGCCCGGCTTTGATGAGGACGACCGCAGCGTCGATGCCTCGCTTAATGGCCATGGGGTCGGCCCCGGCGGCCACGTTCTTGAAGCCCTCGTGCACTATGGCCTGGGCCAGCACGGTCGAGGTGGTCGTGCCGTCACCGGCCACGTCGTTGGTCTTGCGGGCAGCTTCCTGCAACAGGCGTGCGCCCATGTTCTGGAACGGGTTGGGGAGGTCGATCTCCCGCGCTATCGACACGCCGTCGCTGTAGACGCGGGGGGCGCCGAAGCCGCGGTCCATGACCACGTTGCGCCCGGCCGGGCCAAGCGTCACGCCAACGGTCTTGGCTAGGGTGTCGATACCTTTGACCAACTGCTCTCGGGCATCCTGGTCGAACTTGAATTTCTTAGCTGCCATCGAATAGTTACTCCTGCTTGGAAAGCTCTTTAATGATGTTGCCGGGGGACATGGGGAGTACCGGGACTCGAATTCCCACGGCGTTGTTGATTGCGTTAGATATTGCCGGGAGAGGCGGCACTATGGATGCCTCGCCCACGCCCCGTGCGCCGTACGGGTGACCCGGATTGGGCACCTCAATTATGACAGTGTCTATCATCGGCACGTCCCATGTGGTGGGCATGCGGTAGTCGAGCAGTGTTGGGTTTTGCATGCGACCGTCGGGGCCGTACACATACTCTTCGTTCAGCGCCCAGCCGATGCCCTGCACGGTGCCGCCCTGCATTTGCCCCTCGACGTAGCTGGGGTGAATGGCCTTACCGGCGTCTTGGAACACGGTGTACCGCAAAATGTCGACCTTGCCCGTCTCGGTGTCTACCTCTAGGTCGACGACATTTGTCGTGAACGAACCGGCGAAGCCGCCCTTGTTCACGTTGCCCCGGCCGGTTACCGGTCCGCCGGTGCCGTGCAATAGTCCGGCCAGTTCGGGCAGCGTCATGCGCAGTTCGGAGTCGGTCTTGTGGAAGGCCTCCCCGTCGGCGAAGTCGACCTGTTCCTCTTCAACGCCCCATATGAGGGCGGCGCGCTTTATTAGCTGGCGCTTCACGTCCTGCCCAGCCTCGTAGGCCGCCCAGCCGCTCTTGTGGGAGGCGCTGGAACCGGCGCTGGGGCCGGTGTACCCGGCGGTGTCGGTGTCGCCGACGGTGGGGTTGATGCGGTCTATGCCGATGCCCAGCACCTCGCCGAACTGCTGGGCGATGGACGCCCGCGTGCCGCCGATGTCTACCGAGCCCATCAGCAGCTTCACGGTGCCGTCGGCGACGACGCTAGCCACCACAGTCGCTTCACCCGCCACGTTGCCGCTGTAGCCCATGGCGAAGCCTCGCCCGACCCTGGAATGGGGTGACGAAGCCTGAGGCAGGGGCGAGGAATAATGCGGGTGCTCTCGCGTGGCCTCGGTCACCTCGACCATGCCGATGCTGGGGTAGAGCGTGCCGTCGGTGCGGCGAGAGCCCTCACGAGCCGCGTTCAGCAGGCGGAACTCGACCTGGTCGATGCCCAGCTCGCTCGCCAGCTCGTCCATGACCGTCTCTGCGGCC
>CAUZIR010000094.1:0-6627 GCA_963579815.1 Dehalococcoidia bacterium | reverse complement strand
GTTATCAGCGTCGGTGCTTTTATCTCGTGTATTCGGTCGGCCATGTCGTACACCGGCAGCAGGTCCACAATGCTGCGATTAAACGCGATGGCCGAATACACCGTGTCCTTCGCGTACAGCTTTGCCGCTGGCCCATCCGGGTCGGAGAAGTACAGGCCGCCAACCACTGCGTACATTTCGGCCAGCTGCTCGTCTGTCTGGATGGAGCCGGAGAACCCCGCGCCGATGGCCTCGATCTGTTTGGGCGAGCCCCGCTCTTGCAGGTTTTCCAGCACCGTGTCGGTGAAGTCCCAGGCGGGGTAGCCCGACACATAGATGAGCGCTTCCAGGCGTTCGGGGTAGTTAACGGCGAAGTGGGTGGCTATAGAAGAGCCGTAGGAGTGGGCCAGCACGGTGACACGGTCCAGGCCGAGATACGCTCGCAGCCCTTCCATGTCGTGGCCCCAGTCCTCGTCGCCGAAATCGGTCAGGCTGTCCGGCCGGTCGGAGCGGCCGCTAGCCCGGTGGTCGTAGAAGATGAGCTGGAACTCGTCGGCCAGCGGCTCAAGCCAGGGCTTGAAGCTGGAGTGGTCGTAGGCGCCCAGCCCGCCGTGCGACAGCATTATCGGCCGACCCTCCCCGACTATCTCGTAGTAAAGCCTGGTCCCGTTTACGGCTGCGTACACCGGCGCCTCCCATTACTCGGCCACAAAGCGCGCCAATTCTAACAGGGAGTCGGGCACTCTTGAGTAACAAGAACCCCCGAACTAGGGCCGCTGGGCGTACCAGCCGCCGTCGGACAGGTCGCGGAACAGCGTGGTGCGCGTGCCGTCCTCTAGCGTCACCGTGAAGTAGCGCCGGGCGATGGGCCGGTCGCGCCACCACTCGTCGACTATCTCCCACACGTCGGTCACCCTCGTGACCCTTAGTGGCGTCACCCTTAGCGCTCGTCGCCCGCCCTTCGGCCCCGTTGCGCCCGGCTTCCCCTTCGCCCCCTTAGTCCCAGTCACTAGGAGAGGCCGCATGTCCGGTGCCTCCTGTACATCGAGGGGCACCGGGGCGTTCAGGGGTCGAAGTGGACCAGGGCCTGTCGCCTTTCCGGTATTCGGGACCACGGCTCTACCTCTCTTACCCTGTACACCGGGGGCCGGGCGCGCAGACGCCGGGCCAACTGCCGCATCGTCTCGCGCAATTGTTCTTGCCTGCGCACGTCCGCGAACAGGCTGGACTGTATGCCGGACTCGCCGGTGAGGCCCGACAGCGTCAACCGCAGATCCTCCAGCGCCCCCGGCAGTGCGGTCCCGGCCAGTGCGCCCTTCATCGCGGTCATCGCCCGGTCCCGCCCGCCGACAGCGTCCTTAAACGCCACGCTCTTCGCCCACGGGGCCCTGCCGATCACCGCGCCCTGTACCGACGCCGTGCGCACGTACCGCCCGTGCAGGCCTGGCCGGGCGAAGGCACGACCGAGCAGCATGTCAGTACCCAACAGCAACGTATTCATAGAGGTCGCCGGTGCGGGAAACGTGAGTTCTTCCACCAGTTCTTCATCAGCCCTGTATGGGACTACTACCCGGGCGTCGATGCCGCTGGCCAACTCCCAGGCTGCCCGGCCGTCGGGCCCGAACTGCGCCTGCATCACGCCGATGTCCAGGGCAGCTACGTCACCAAGCACATGCAGCCCGAACCTGTGCAGGCGAACCTTCGCGTCCCACGTAATGGGCAGCAGGTCTACCGACTGCGCTCGCAAAAAGCTGGCTGTGTCGTCAGGCACGCGGGACGTCCGGCCCGGCCCGGTCATGGTCGCCGCCACATAGGCCGGGAACTTGCCGTCGGCGACCCCTACACGCGCTTCCAGGTCGTACGGAACGGCGTGCAGCAGGGCGGCAGCGGCGGCGGCGTCCCCGCCATACAACCTGCCCAGGCCGGACAGACCCACGTACAGCGTGCCCAGGGTGCTGGGCACATTGGTGGACGCCTGCTCCACCGAGGGACTCCTGCGAGACAGCGCCACCGCCAGCGAATCGAACACCCGGCGGTAGTAGGACTCGTCGGCCTGCACGGCAATGGCGTCCCGACAGCGCGCAGACGCCTCCCGAACAGGCATACCCGTCACGACCCCCTCCACTTCGGGAGAGCTGTCCCGCACAATCTGGCCAGGGCCGACTACTATGAACGCCTTGCCTCGCAGCACTGGGTACCGTCTTCGCTCGGCCTTCACGGCCAGGTGCGTTACGAGTACACAGGCGATCTTCATGTGGTCCAATGCCATCAGACCCACAGTTTACAGAACAAGCGTTCTGCACTCAAGTAAGGTAACAGGACACCTCTGCATCCCTATGGCACGCGACGCGTGATCGGGAAAGCGCTATTAGGGTGAGGGCTTGACAGGTCAGGCATGAGACAATATTATCGGGGCAATGCTCGCATGAGGCTAACGGAGCCTCATGCCACCGGAGCGGAGAGCTTTTTACGCCCCCTCTGGAAGAGGTCTGAGAGACCGGCTCCTCGGGCGATGTATATCAAGCGTTTTAGTAGGCCGAAATAGTCCGGAGCAGTCTCCGGGATAGTCCGCAGTCCAAGGAGGGGTCGTATATGGCAACGTTGAGGAAAAGTGATCTGACCGCCCGAGTCGCATCCAAGTTGAGCGGGTCGAGGGCCCAGGGCGAAGCCGCCCTCAACGCGGTCTTGGACAGCATCCAGGAAGCGCTCGCGACCGGAGACCGGGTAGTTCTCACCGGTTTCGGCTCCTTCGAGGTCAGGCAGGTCAAGGCCCGGCGAGTCAGGCCCATCCGTGGCGGCCAGGCGGGTTCCCTCATAACGGTTCCGGCGCACAAGCGCGTCGGGTTCACCGCGGGGGCGAACCTCAGCGCGGCTGCCCAGTAGCAGTCACCTCATCTTGGCCCCCGTAGGGGCTTAACCCGGGAGGGCGAAGGCGATCTCGCGGCAATAGAGCGAATTTTTAAGGCGGGCCTCGTCCCTACGGGTCCGCCTTTTCGTTTGTTTTCCAACCCGCCCCACATCGTGGGGCTTTTTCTAGCGGAGAGTACACACCGGCATGAAACCCGAACTCATAGTCGACTACGCCAACGCCGTGGGCGAGGGTCCGCTCTGGCACCCGCAAGACAAAAAGCTCTACTGGGCGGACATCCCCCCCGGCAAAATCTACCGGCACGACCCGGCCCTAGGTAAAAGTGAGTTGTACTTCACCGCACCCACCGGCATCGGCGGCTTCACCATCCAGGCCGACGGCTCGCTCCTGTGCTTCACCTACAACGCCGGTATCGGGGTTATCGAAGACGGCGAGTGGCGCTGGGTGAACAAGGGTCTGGAAAACGAGCAAGGGCGCAAATTCAACGACGTCATCGCCGACCCGGCGGGCCGGGTGTTCGCCGGGACCATCGTCAACGAGCAGGGTAGGGGCGCGCTGTACCGCATGGACCTCGACGGCACGCTGACCCAGGTCGAAACCGACATCGGCATCTCTAATGGCATGGGATTTTCCCTCGACCACCGACTCATGTACTACACCGACACCGAGACCCAGCGCATCGACGTTTTCGACTACGACGTCGACTCCGGCGAGCTGTCCAACAGGCGCACATTTGTGGACACCGGTGACGGGTGGCCCGACGGCATGACCGTCGACTCAGACGGCCATATCTGGTCGGCCGGGTTCGGTAAGAGCGGCGTCACCCGCTACGCTCCCGACGGCTCGGTAGTGGGCAGGGTGGACGTGCCCATGCTCAAAACTACGTCAATAATTTTTGCTGGCGATGCCCTTACCGACGCCTACGTCACCTCGGCTGGCGGCGATGACAAGGCCGAGTCCGGCGAGTACGCCGGTGCCCTGTTCCGCCTCGACATGTCCGAACTGGGCGTCAAAGGCGTGCCCGAGTTCCCGTCTCGTATCGCCCTTTAGGAGCTTTCATACACATGGCCGATACCATCGCCGACGGCATTTACTCCAGCCCCGACCTGCCCGCCGTCGCCGCCGATATGGCAGAGGCGGCAACCCGCCTCATAGACTCCCTTTCGGCCGCCCAGAAAGCCCGGGCGCTGTACTCAGACAACCACTACGAGCGTCTGTACTGGAACTACGCGCCCATGCAGTACCGGGGCCTGCCGCTAGGTGAAATGGAGCCCCCGCAGCAGGCGATGGCGTTTGACCTGCTCGCCACCGGTATGTCCGACGACGGGGCGGACAGGGTCCGCCAGATCGCCAATTTGGAAGTCGTGCTGGGCGAAATGGAGGCCGCCGCGAGCACCGGAGTCTTCCCCCGTGATCCCGGCGGATACTATTTACGAATCTTCGGAACCCCAGGTTCCGACGCCTGGTCTTGGAGCTTGAACGGGCACCACGTCTACGCCGCCTTCACCATCGTGGCTGGCCGTGCCATCGCCTCCACCCCCAACTTCCTCGGCTCCAACCCCGCCCAGGTGCCGCACGGCTACGAAGGCGCTGGCACCGGCGTGCTGTGGGACACCGACGAGCGTGCCCGCGAGCTGCTCGCCTCTCTCGACAAAGGCCAACGAACAAAAGCAATCGTGAGTGACCTGGCCCCGCTCGACATCTACACGTTGAACTCGCCCATCCTCGTCGACGGCCCCGGCACCGTGCTGCCGCCGTCAGGGTTGTCGGCGGGCGACATGAATGCGGGCCAGCGCGACCGCCTCTGGGACATGGTGTCCGGGTACGTGAACCGGCTGCGGCTCGAGCTTGCCGCGCCCATCTTGGATGGTTTGAAGAGTGACGACTTTGGTCGCTTCGACTTTAGCTGGGCGGGCGGCGACCAGCCCGGCCAGGGCCGCTACTTCCGCATCCACCGGCTGCAACCGGGCAGCTTCCTAATAGAGCAGGACAACGTGCAAAACGAGGCCAACCACATCCACTCCGTCATGAGGGATTTGGACGAAGACTTCGGCGTCAACCTCCTGCGCCACCACTACGAAGCGGCGCACCTGCACCATTGACCCCACCTGAACCCAAGGATGGACGCGGCTACGAGTACAAGCCCGACTTTGAGGAGAACCCGTCTCTCGAAGTTCCCCCTCAGCCGCCTGCCGTATACGACCCCGACGACCCCGAAGGCCTCGACACGGGGGACTTCGACGATGATGAGGACCTGAGAGAGGGCTACGAAGGCCCCTACAACTCGGACGAAGACGAGGGCGGGGGCTCCATGAAACGCCTGCAGATCGGCTGCGGTGTGTTCATCCTCCTCGCCCTGGCCATGGCCATCGTCGTGCCCGTCTTCGGCAGTTTCGGCGGAGACGACGGGAATAGTGGCCCTGGCGCTCCTGCCTGCGACCTGTTCCGTGAACTGGTCGAAGATTCCCAGGGCGAAGGCGGCGTTCTCATCGACTCAGGGTTCGTCGATCGAGTCGCCCGGATATCTGAGGAGGCGGTGGACGCCGAGTTGCCCATTCGCGACTCCAGCGCTGCGCTACACATCGCATCCACCGTCGTGCTGACGGGCCAGTTGTCCGAAGAGGGCCTGGCCGAGATAAACACGCAGTCGGACAACCTCATCCAGGCCTGCCGCAACGGCGGGTATTTCTTCGGTTAATTTGCCCACGAAGCCCCACCACAGGTAAATTAATGACCGACGGACTGGTGCGCAGGCGGCGCGCGGGTTCTATTGCCGACTCTTTTTTGCCCGGCCGCACTGCCGGGGTTCTGCGAGCGTAACAATGCGAATCGACCGACTCGACGTCTACTACGTGGCCATGCCCCTCATCGCGCCGTGGCGCACGGCCTACGGCGCGGACTACGACATCCACTCCGTGCTGGTGAAGGCCACCAGTGGCGACAACTACGGCTGGGCCGAGTCCACTCCGTTCTTTGCGCCCACTTACCTTAGTGAGAGCGCCGGTGGTGCCTACTACCACGTCACCGAGGTGTTCGGCCCTCAGGTCGTCGGCCGCGAGTTCGACACCGCCGCCGACCTGAACGACGCCCTGACCATCTTCAAGGGAAACAGCTTCGCCAAAGCGGCCATCGAAATCGCCTGGTGGACGCTGCAAAGCGACATCACCGGTACGCCCCTGCACAAATTGCTCGGCGGCGAAACGCGCGAAATCATCGCCGGTGCAGACTTCGGCATACAGGACACCATCGACGAGCTATTGGAAGCAATCCAAGGTGCAGTGGACGCGAACTTCCCCAGGGTCAAGCTCAAGGCCGCGCCGGGGTGGGACCTGGACATGCTCAAGGCAGTGCGGTCCACCTTCCCGGGCATGACGTTCCACATCGACTGCAACTCCGGCTACACCCTCGACGACCTGCCGCTCTTTAAAGAGATCGACAAAATCGGCCTCGCCTTCATCGAGCAACCCCTGCACTGGAACGACGTGCTCGACCACGCCGAGCTAGCACGCAACATCGAAACCCCGGTGTGTTTGGACGAAACCATCCACTCGGTAAAAGCCGCCGAGCAGGCTATAGCCGTGGGCGCGTGCAAGTACATCAACATAAAGCCAGGCCGCGTGGGCGGGCTGCACAACGTTAAGCTCATACACGACATGGCGGCCGAAGCGGGCATACCCGTGTGGGTCGGCGGCATGCTGGAGAGCGCGCTGGGCGGCGCAATCTGCGTCGAGGTGGCCACCCTGGCCAACTTCACCTACCCCGGCGACCTGTTCGCCTCC
>CAUZIR010000093.1:0-6634 GCA_963579815.1 Dehalococcoidia bacterium | reverse complement strand
GTGTAGAGCAGGCCGGTCAGTTCGCCTCCGCCCTTGCGGACGAACAGCTCAGAATCTTCCAAAACCGGGGTGTCAACGCGTTGAAAACCGCTCTCGGCGAGGAAGGAGATAGCCGCTTCGTACACGGCACGAGCGCCCTCACTGGCCTCGGGCAAGAAGTCCTGCATTCCGGGGAGCATGGGGACGGCCCTGAGGGCTCCCGTGCTGTCGGGGTTGAGTTCGGTTGACCTGTCGGTTTTGGTATTCATTGTTCTTGCGGGCGTTCGGGGTGGAGCCATCGGCGTTCCGGCCGCAATCGGTTCCCCGGATAATTCTACATGAAGCCAGGGGGCCCGAAACTACTCCGAAACCATGGGGACGAAGCGGGCGTAGGGATTGTTGACTGGCGATTGGCGGGTGTGTTAGTAGAAGGGGTGTCGGGCGGATGAATCCGACTAAATCGATGCTGGGGACCACCGGGCTTCCTGGCACTAGTAGTCATGAGAGGTTTCAGGTCTTGTATCGCCGTGAACTCTTAAAGGGAAACACAGAAACCCTACTTCTTTCTCTCCTGGCCGGGGAGCCGATGTACGGCTACCAGGTGGTGCGGGAAATTGAGAAGCGGAGCAGCGGCTACTTCCGGTTCAAGGAGGGCACGCTTTACCCGGCTCTCCACCGACTGGAAAAAGACGACCTGGTCGAGGGCAGCTGGGGCACGTCTCCCACCGGCCAGAACCGGCGCTACTACTACATCACCGCCAAGGGGCTAAAACGTCTCGATTCGATGCTCAAGGAATGGTCACAGTTCACTCAAGCGGTGAATTTAGTGGCGCGATCGAACTCGAGCTAAGCCAATCTCAGGGGGTCAAACGACCCGATGACTCGTCCCGTACGGGGCTACCTATCCGAGCTTAGCGAGCACCTGCACTTACCCCCTTCCCAGGAGGGTGAGATTCTTCGGGAGTTGCAGGGCCATCTTGAGGACCGCGCCCAAGAACTTGCGGACTCCGGCCTGTCTACCGACGCGGCTCTCAACCAGGCCATGCGCGAAATGGGCGAGTCCCGCGCCATAGCCAGCGGCCTGTATGAGGTTCACTCTCGCCGGTCCTGGAATCATGCCGGGCTGGCGGCGCTGCCGCACGTTTTGCTTTCCCTCATGTTCGCGCTGCACATCTGGACGGCGCCCATCTGGGTGTCGCTGGCCCTGGGAGTCGCCCTTATTATCAGTGTGCTGGGATGGCGCGCGGGTCGCCCTACATGGACGTTCCCCTGGCTCGGCTACTGCCTCATGGTTCCGCTCATAAGCTGGGGACTGGCGATGAGCGCGGTGGGCTACGGCGCGTGGGGCATCATCACCACCGGCAGCCTGCCGCTCGGCATTCCCATTTACCTGGGCTCGCTGGTGTACATCGGACTCTCGCTGTGGATCGTGATCCGCATAGTCTCGCGGGTGGCGCGCAAAGACTGGCTCATGGCCTCCCTGACGGTGCTTCCGATTCCGTTCCTGGCGTACTGGTTCCTGTACTTCTACGACAACGACGAACTGTTCACGCCCTCGGGTGAGCGCGTGGGTCAGTCACTACAGGAGATCGACTCCAGCGCGGCCATCGTGTTCCTCATCCTCGCCATCGCCACCGCGGTGTTCTTCCGAGTTGGACGACGGACGGTCCGGGTGGCTCTGCTGGCCATTACGGCTCCCTCGATAGTCGTACTCGCCTGGGTCAGCTACCAGGGTGGCGTTGGCCAGATGGCCGTCTTCGCCTTCGCGGCGCTCTCGCTCATTGTCCTGTCCGCGCCCGCCCTTTTCGGCAAGAGCCCGGCCGACATAGCCCGGGCGGCCGTCCACGGCATGAAGCCCAAGCCGAGATAGGTACGTCACAGCGCGTCGCGGTCGTTGTAGACAGCGCCGCGTCTCTTCCGACTGCCCTTTGTACGGCCGATCTGGGCCCTGCTACTCCCGTTCATGTAGGGCCGATTGTCGTGCCTATGACGGTCGTTCTCGATGGGCGCACGTACCTTGATGGCGTTGATTTGAGCCCAAGCCAGCTTTACGAGAGACTCGCCGCGGGCTCCGGCCCCCCCACTACCTCAGCCCCTGCGCCTGAGGCTTACGCCGAGGCCTTGTTTGCTGCGTCTCGCGTGGCGGAGGCGGCGCTATGCATCACCGTGTCCCGGACGTTTAGCGCGGCGATCGACTCTGCAACTCTCGCAGTGGCCCGGGTGCGGGAGGAAATGCCGGGGTTCCCGGTGTCCGTGCTCGACTCTGGGAGTGCTGCGGGCGGCGAGGGGCTAGTCGCACTGGCTGCCCAACGATCAGCAGCTTCAGGGGCTGACCTTGCGGGCGTTGTAACTGCGGCCAAATCGGCGGCGTCGCAAGTTCGGCTGGTGGCCTACGTCGATACGCTCTACTACCTGTGGAAGGGCGGTCGGGTACCAGGAATCGTGCACGAGATGACGTCGTTACTGAAGCTCAAGCTCGTATTCGAGATGGCCGGAGGTAGGGTGGACAGGAAGCTACCGTCCCGCACGTCAAGGCGCGCGCGGTGTCGGCTCGTCGATATGGTCGCAAAGGGCGCAAACGGCCCCGTGCGGGCCTGTGTCATGCACGCCGGTGCTGCCGGTGATGCCGACGAACTGGGGGCGTCGCTGCGGGCTGCTGTGGACTGCCAAGACGTCTACGTGGCCGAGTTCAGCGCGGTCATGGGAGCCCACACAGGCCCCGGCACGCTGGGTATCGCTTATTTGCCGGTCTAGAGGCTGGCCCGTCTAAAGACTGGAGAGCACCTCTTCGGCCGTGCTGACGGCGCGGTCGACGTCATTCTCCGTGTGCGCAGTGGATACCATCCAGGTCCCCCTGGTGGTTATGCGCACCCCCCGGTCCTGCATTGCCCGCTGGAACGCGGCGAACTTGCCCGCGTCCACGTTCTCGGTATGTGACCGGTAATCGGTCACTTCAGTTGCGGCCGTGAAAGACGTGTTGAACAGCGGTCCCGGACCCTGCACCAGCATCGGCACTTCTGTTCTCGCCGCTGCCTCTCGCAACCCCGCCATCAGGGATCGGCCGGTCGCGTACAGACGCCTATATGCCTCGCCGTCGTTTCGTTGAAGCTCGGTCAGGGCGGCAGCAGTCGCCGACATGGCTACAGTGTTCGCGTTGAGAGTGCCCGCGTGCACCGTGGCACCGCCCTTAAGGTGGTCCATGATCTCTTGCTTGCCGCAGAACATGGCCACGGGGAAGCCGCCCGCCATGGCCTTGGCATAGGTCGCTAGATCGGGAGTCACGCCGGTCGCCTCTTGCGCGCCGCCCAGGGCCACCCGGAAGCCGGTGATCACCTCGTCGAAGATGAGGACGACGCCGTGCTCGTCGCATAGTTCGCGCATACGCTCAAGATAGCCGGGCTTGGGAGTGATGCAGTTGGTGTTGCACATGAACGGCTCGGTGATTATCGCGGCGATCTCGCCAGCATGGCGCTGGAGCGTCGCTTCCAACACGTCAGGGTCATTCCAGGGCACCAACACGACCTCGGCGGCGGTGCCCGGCGACATGCCGCCAGAGCCCGCGACGGTGTTGGGCGCGTCGTAGGCACCGGCGGCCTCCATGTTGGGGGCGACGCTGTAGAGAACGCCGTCCAGCCAGCCGTGGTACTGCCCCTCGAACTTGATGAATTTCTGTTTGCCGGTGTGCGTCCTCGCCAGCCTTATGGCCGCGTGTGTGACTTCCGAGCCGGAGCTACCGAAGCGCACCAGTTCGGCGGCCGGGATGATGCGCTTTATGGTCTCGGCCACTTCAAGTTCGACTTCGTGTTGACCGGCGAAGACGACGCCCTGTTCGATCGCGTTACTGACTGCCGTGTTCAAGAACTCAGGGGCGTGGCCGAAAATGTTGGGCCCCTGCCCCATTACGAAGTCGACGTACTCGTTGCCGTCCACGTCCCACAGGCGCGACCCGGCACCGCGCTGGAAAAACAGCGGCACGGGCGTCTCTGCCGCCCTTACCTGGCTGCTTACCCCGCCCGCCAGTGCGTTTATGGCCCGCTCATGTAGTTGTTCGCTGCGCTCGTAGTTCATGGCGACATTTGACCTCTGTCGCGCCACCTAGTCAAATAGGCTCCTCGTCCCAGCAGGAAAACCCGAACCGTGGTTCACAACAGCGATGAGCGCTTGCGCGAAGAAGCCCTGAAGAGCGAGGCATAGCCTCGCGGAGAACAAATGTCCAACTTCCCTGTCGGCAAAGTCCAAACCGTGCTCGGGCCCATTGAGCCAGAGGCGCTCGGCATCACGCTCACTCACGAGCACCTGTTCATAGACCTGACCGGCGTCCTGCCCAATAAGCCCACCGGCGCTGGTTTCCACGAAATCTATGGCCAGCCGCTGTCGGCGGACAATGTGGGACTGGTTCGGCACCACTTTGTGCCCAACCGGGACACGGCCCTGCTCGGCGACCTGGATGTGGCAATTACCGAGGCTAAGTACTTCAAGTGGCGCGGAGGGGGCACGCTGGTCGACGTGACCAACCCCGACATTGGCCGGGACCCGGTCAACCTGGCGGCCGTTTCTCACGAGACTGGACTGAACATAGTTATGGGCGCGGGCCACTATGTGGACGTTGCCCACCCCGGCGACATGGACGCCCGTTCCGAGGGCGACATTGTGCAGGAGATAGTCAGCGACCTCACTAACGGCGTTGACGGCACAGGCATTAAGACAGGCATTATCGGGGAGATTGGCTGCTCCTGGCCGCTTACACCGAACGAGCGCAAGGTGCTGCGGGCCGCAGGGCGGGCGCAGGCGATGACGGGGGCTCCGCTGCTCATCCATCCCGGCCGGGGCGAGACTGCGCCGCTGGAGATAACCGAGGTGCTCGACAGTGTCGGTGCGGACCTGACTCACACGATAATTGCCCACATTGACCGCACGATCTTCCAGAGATCTACCCTCAAGGAGCTGGCGGAGACCGGCGTGTACCTGGAATGGGACCTGTTTGGTCGCGAGCAGCATTATTACTGGGCTAACGAAGAGATCGATATGCCGCACGACGGCCAGCGCATCGCCGACATTGCTTGGACCATTGAGCAGGGCTTCGGCGACCGCATCGTCGTCGCCCACGACATCTGCACCAAGGATCGGCTGCTCAAGTACGGCGGCCACGGCTACTTTTACCTGCTCGCGCGCATAATTCCTCGCATGAGGTATCGCGGCTACACCGAAGAGCAGATAGACGCACTGTTTGTCGGCAACCCCGCCGCCGTCCTCCCGTTCAGGACACCGAAAGCGGGCTAGGAAAGGTTGTTTTACGTGTATGTTAGGAGGCAGGGACGCCTGTGGAGACTAATAAACAGATGTTGATGCGACGTGAGCACCTGCGCAGGTGGATACCCGGTGGCGAGAGCGAGAGCTCGACCCGGGGGGCCAACCATATCGCTGTATTCGCTCGCGACCTGGACGCGACGGCCAGGTTTTACACCGAGGTCATGGGCATGCCCGTAATTGAGGTGGTCGGCAACCTCGATGAGGCCCAATCGACCCACATGAACGTCAATATTGGCGGCGGGATGATGCTCTCGTTCTTTGATTTCCCTCACGTGCCTCGCTTGCGCAGGCGAGCGCCAGAGGGCACAGGCAACGTCATGCACATCGCCATCGACATTACGGAAGAGCGCAAGACGGAGATAAAGGCTCGTTTGGCGGCTGCGGACGTACCCCATCTGGAAATGGATGGCTCGGTCTACATCAAAGACCCGAATGAGCTTGGTATTGAGCTTTTGCCCCTTGGCGGGGAAAGGGCGCCGGGCCAGTCGGGCGACTGAGGCTTAGCTAGCGGGTTAAATCGGCACCGAGCGCCGGGGCGATCTGCCCTGCGATCACGGGCATCTGTTCCAACTGGTCGAACACCAGGTCGATGAGCAGAAACCGCGCGCCCGCCTTCGCTATGCGAGCCAGGCCCTCGGCGCACGCTTCGGGTGACCCCCACACGGCGACCCGGCTGGCCAGGTCGGCCGAGCCGTATCGTCCCTCGGTCCAGCCTCGCAGCCGCTGCTCGGCCCGGCTGGCGTCGTTATCGACCGCGACGTAGACGCGCTTACCCACGGTGAAGCTTGTCGGGTCACGGCCCTGTGCTTGGAGCCCGGCATGTACGGCGCTCGCGTGCTCGACGAACTGGTCGGTCGAGGTAGAACCTGCGCCTATCCAGCCGTCGGCTATTTTCGCGGCCCTCGTGAGTGCGTTCGGGTGACGTCCGCCCAGCCATATGGGCGGTCCGGGCCGCTGAACGGGCTTGGGTTCCATCGCCACTCCGTCCAATTTCACACTCTGGCCTGAATAGGTCGCGTCCCCGTCCGACCATAGCGCCCGAAGCACACCGATCGTATCTGCGAGCTGGCTCACCCTGCCCTGCTCGGACGCGCCGAACAGCGGGTAGTCCTTCGCCTGGCCGCCGAGAGCGAGCCCGGCGATGAGCCTGCCGCCGGACACTACGTCCAGCGAAGACAGCGTCTTGGCGAGTTGCACGGGGTTGCGCTGGGTGGCGATGAGCACGGCCGTGCCGAGCTTAACCCGGCTGGTGATTCCAGAGATGTAACTGAGCAACCCGAGAGGCTCGAGTACTGGCGCGGTACCCACGATCTGCTCCTGCACCCACAGGCTGTGAAAGCCGAAC
>CAUZIR010000092.1:0-6709 GCA_963579815.1 Dehalococcoidia bacterium | reverse complement strand
TACGAGAATGGCGCCCACCCCCAGGGCCTGAAACACGGTTGCAGGAACTATCAGCATTCCCGCCAGCGCAAATACCACCGTGACCCCGGAGAAAAACACTGTGCGGCCAGCAGTGGCCCCCGCCCTGGTTACAGCGTCTATGTTGGACTTGCCTTTGAACATCTCATCGCGGAAGCGAGAGACGACTATTAGCGAGTAGTCGATACCGACCGCCAGGCCGATCATGGTGATCATCAGCGTCACAAAGAAGACCAGATCGAAAGCCAGGCCCACCAGGGCGGTCGCGCCAAGCGCAACAATTATCGAAATTACCGCCAGGAATAGAGGCAAAAGGGCCGCCACGACCGCGGCGAACAGAACCAGCAAGATGATCAGGGCTACCGGCACGCCGAACCGCTCTCCTTGCTTAATGTCGCTGGTGGCCAGTTCGTTCGACTCCGCCGACACGCTGGCCTCTCCCACTACATAGACCTCGAAACCGTCCTTGCCGTTCTCTTCGGCGACTATGTCGAGTACGTCCACGACGTTGACGGTCGCCTGGTCCAGGTCCCCGGCCATGATCATGGGGATGATCGTCGTGTGCTCGTCTTCAGAAACGAGAGACGGGTCGCCGATGATGTAGAAATTGATTGCCGACTCGACTGACTCCCGGCCCAGCCCCAGTACGCTCGCAGTTATGCCCTGAACCTTTTGCTTGAAGGCGAAGTCGTTGACTGTCAGTTCGGTGGACTTCACCAGCACGATGTCCTGGATTGGCCTCGGACCGCGCATGCGCGTATCGAGCAACTCGTCGGCCCGCATGACGTCCGGGTTGTTGGAGAACGAGAACTGGGTGGTCAGCGCGTCGCCAAGAAGAGTGGCGTTCAAAACGAACGCGACGACTATCAGCGCGAACCATATCGCTATGGTGACCCACGGCCGGCTGGCGCTGGCGCTGGCGATTCCCCTGGTAGAGAAGTCCATGCTCATCAATTCACCACTTAGTCTGGGTAAAAACTTCGCAGGCGCGAACAATATCTTACCTCGACGGCCTGCCAGGTAACCTGCCT
This sequence comes from Dehalococcoidia bacterium, assembly GCA_963579815.1. Classification (GTDB taxonomy): domain Bacteria; phylum Chloroflexota; class Dehalococcoidia; order Lucifugimonadales; family UBA2962; genus CAUZIR01. The sequence goes on along the minus strand of CAUZIR010000092.1, from coordinate 5,660 downwards.
ACCGGCTGATAGACTGGTTAAACCCTCAAACAAGTGACTCGGGGCGGACATGTGGGAGGCCAAAAATATGGCTCGTAACGACGGTCGAAGAAACGACCAGCTCAGGCCGGTGAAAATGACGACCGGGGCGCAGGACTACCCCGAAGGGTCTGTCCTCGTGGAGACCGGGGACACACGGGTCCTGTGTGCCGTTACCGTCGAAAACGGCGTACCAGGGTTTCTCCGTGGGCTGGGCAAGGGCTGGGTCACGGCCGAGTATTCCATGCTGCCGCGCTCAACCCTCACCCGCACGCCAAGGTCCAGCATCAACAAGGGCCGCACCAAGGAAATTCAGCGCCTCATTGGCCGGTCGCTCAGAGCGATTATGGACATGGAGGCACTGGGCGAACGGACGCTTACGGTGGACTGCGACGTTCTGCAGGCAGACGGCGGCACGCGCACGGCCTCCATAACCGGTGCTTACGTGGCGCTGGAACTGGCCTGCCGCTCGCTCATCGCGCGCGGAGACATCGCGCGGTTCCCCATCAGGCAGCCGGTCGCGGCCACGAGCGTCGGACTGGTAGGAGGCGAAGCGCTACTCGACCTGAACTACCAGGAAGACCACGGTGCCGACGTCGACTTCAACGTCGTAATGACCGAAGACGGCCGGTTCGTCGAGGTGCAGGGCTCTGGCGAGGAGGCCGTATTCGACCGTGTGGCGCTGGACGAGGTACTCGACCTGGCCACCGTGGGGGTGGCCCAGCTAATCAAAGAGCAGGCGGCAGCTTTAGAGGCTTAGTTGCCAGGCCACTCCGGTTTAGTGAGATCCGGCCTGGGTGTCCTGCGGGGGTGACACCGAGGGTGACAGCGGGGGGCCAACAGGCGGGTGAAAGAGCGGCGCATCGTCGTTGGTGAGCGGATGCTCTGCAATGAGCCAGGTGTATTCGGCGGCCTCGTCAATGTTGACCCGTGCCTTTTCGGCTCGCGCCTGGCCCCATAGCCGCTGGGCCCTCTCGGTGAGTGCTGCGGTTATCGCATCTTTGCTGTTCATGTCGTGCATCCTACCCCGGCCGGGCCTCGTAGGGCTATGTAGCCCAGTAAACAGGCGCAGACGGCCCGAAAGTCAAATTGACCTGAGACTACGGCCGCTAATATAATCGTGGGACGGCCTCAGGCCAGTAATTATGTCTAAAAGAACCTACCAGCCAAAGAAACGACGTCGAATGAGAGTGCACGGCTTTCGCTCGAGGATGAGCTCCCCGGGCGGTCGCAACGTACTTCGGCGTCGCATGTTCAAGGGCCGCAAAAAGCTGACCGTCTAGCGGTCGGCGTAGTCTGCGCCCTCGAAATTAATCCTCTTGAACCGCGACCATCGCCTGAAAAAGGCGACCGATTTCCGCGCTATACGTGAGCGCGGGAAGAGTTGGGCCGACCGACTGCTGGTCGTCGCTGCGAGGCGTCGTGACGAAGATGCCGACGCGTTAACGCCACCCAGTCGCTTCGGCTTCTCGGTGAGCAAGCGCATCGGCAACTCCGTCGTACGAAATCGAACGAAGAGAAGGCTCAGGGCAGCCGTACAGGGTGCGCGGCCTGAGGCTGGCTGGGACGTCCTGGTAATCGCCCGCAAAGGGCTCATCGGCTCCGAGTACATGGAAATTCGCAGGTCAATGACAGGTCTATTGAAGCGAGCGGGCATCGGCCGGTCGCCTGAGTCACGTACAAATACTGAGCCCCACACCAGACAAAAGTGAACGGCTCGCAATTCAACAAATGCTACTAACAAAGACAGCCCTGGGCGCCATAAGGCTCTACCAGATATTGCTCTCGCCCTACATTGGCGGCGCATGCAGGCACGACCCGACGTGTTCTAGGTACGCCCACGCGGCCATCACAAAACACGGCGTCGTCACCGGCATTCGCATGGCGGCCGTTCGCCTCTCTCGCTGTAGGCCGCTGGGAACATCGGGGTACGACCCGGTCCCATGAATACTTCGTCTCTTCCCAAACTTGGCTTGCTTCCGGTCCTTATGCTGCTTGTCCTTGTGGCATCTGGCGCATGCGCGGGCGTTGCGAAATCCGAGGGCTGGGCGGGGGGCGTCGTCGTGGACGACATCCTGTACACAGGCTCTATGGATGGCACGTTGCTGGCCGTTGAAATCGACAGCGGCCAGCCGCTCTGGGAGTTCTCCAGCCTCCAGGGCGAAGACCGCGAGCGAGCGTTCTACGGCGATCCGGTAGTGGTGGGCGATGTCGTCTACGCCGCCGCGTACAACGGCTTCTTGTACGCGATATCCAACACGGATGGCTCCAAGATGTGGGAAATCCAGGTCGGGCCCGGCGCCGAGCATCTAGTGGGCGGACCGGGTTACAGCGACGGCGTTCTCGTCGTCGGCTCGTCAGACGGCTCGGTCTACGCCTTCGATTCGGAAAGCGGGACCGAACTGTGGAACTTCCCCACCGACTCAATGGTCTGGACTACACCCCTTGTAAGCGATGGTGTCGTCTACTTCGGGTCCATGGACAAGTACGTATACGCGGTCTCTCTCAGCGAAGGCCAGGAGCTTTGGAAAACGCTCGTCGGCGGGGCCGTCATCGCGCCGCCCGCGAAGTCAGACAACCGGCTATTCGTCGGAGCCTTCGACGGCGTCTTCTACTCCCTCGACGCCTCCACAGGACAAGAGCTTTGGCGCTTCGAAGACGCGGGTGGATGGTACTGGGCCCGAGCCCTCGTCACCGAAACGGCCGTCTACGCGCCCTCCCTGGACGGACGGATATACGCCCTCTCACTCGGCCTTGGCGAACTGCTCTGGCAGGGTCCGGAAAATCCAGACGGCCCCATAATCGGCTCCCCTGCGGCGGTCAAAAACGTTCTGGTCTTTGCCTCGGAAGGCGGTACGCTGTGGACCGCTTCCCTCGCCGACGGCACCAAGCAGCGTCAATGCGAAATCGACGAAAAACTAAAGACCAACGTTGTCGCGACCGACGACTCCATATTCCTGGGAGCGTGGGACCACACAGTGCGCGCCTTTGAGATGAATCAGTTCGGCGTGCTCAATACGAGATGGGTCTACAAGACCGACCGTGAGATGTCCGAAAACCCTGTAAATGACGTGTCGTCGTGCTAACGGCTAAAGTGACACCGACCGGTAGCGGCGCACGTTACCTCTTCATCTTCATCGCGGGCGCGACGCAAGCAGTGCACACCCCATTAGCGCACCACTGGGCAAAAGGCTAAATGGAATTTATAGGCGACATTTGGAACGCAGCGATCATCCGCCCGATGATCAACAGCCTCGTGCTGCTGTACTACATCGCCTTCTCCAACTTCGGGATCGCGATCATCCTGTTCACCGTCATCATCCGCGCGGCGCTGATCCCCATGACGATCAAGCAGGCCCGCCAGATGAAGGCCATGCAGGCCATTCAGCCCAAGCTAAAGGCACTGCAAGAGCGGTACAAAAACGACAAACAAAAGGCTTCACAGGAAACCATGAAGCTGTACCGGGAGCAGGGAGTGAACCCACTCGGCTGCCTCGGTCCCATGTTCATCCAATTCCCCATCTGGATCGGCCTTTACCGGGCCATTACCCAGACCCTGCCGTCTACGCCCGAGCAATTAGTGGGGCTCTCAGACAAGTTCTACGCCTGGTTGCCGCTGGCCCACCAGTCGGTGCCGCTGAACGGCAACTTCCTCTGGATGGATCTGGCCTTCCCCGACCCGACCAAGATAATAATGCCCGTTCTTGTCGGCGTCTCCATGTTCGTCATGCAGAAGATGACGACCATGCCGTCCGTCTCCGAACAGCAGGCCTCGACCAACAAGATGCTCTTGTGGATGATGCCCGTAATGTTCGGCTTCTTCACACTGAACTTCCCCGCAGGCCTGGCGGTCTACTGGGTGGTTTCCAACGTAATAGGTGTAGTGATACAAGGTTTCGTGACCGGGTGGGACCCGATCAGGAACCTGCTCAAATTCCAGGGAGTAACTCAACCCGCACCGGCGGCCGCGATAGCGGCTTCGGGCGACGAGGAGGCCGCAAGTGGAGCAAGTGGAGAGGGAGTCGATAGAGACTTCAGCGAAGACAGTAGAGGAAGCGATAGAGCTAGGCCTAAGGGAGCTAGACGCCGATCGAGACGAGGTAGAAATAGACGTCGTTAGCAAGGGGAAATCCTCCATCCTGGGCATCGGCGGTGAGCCAGCCAGGGTGCGAGTCACCCTTCTCGATTTCGAAGAAGACGAAACCGGCGGCGACGTTGTAAAGGTCGTTTCCAATGTCCTGAACACCCTCCTCGACCTGATGGACGTGGACGCCGTTGCCAGCCTGAAACGAGCGCACGGGGATCACGACAGTGGGCCCGTTTTCGATGTCGACGGCGACGACTCCGGCCTGCTCATCGGTCGCAAGGGCGAGAGCCTCAAGGCCATACAGTTCCTGGTGAACTTCATCTCAACCGTCGAGCTGGGCGAGAGGCCCAACGCGGTGGTAGACGTGTCCGGCTACCAGGAGCGCCGCGATGACGCCCTGTACAACATCGCCCGAAACGCCGCCCAGCGGGTCGCCCGCACGGGCCGGTCGGTCACGCTGGACCCAATGAGCCCGTACGAGCGCAGGCTCATTCACCTGGCCCTGTCAGGCAACGAGCGTGTGTTCACCCAGAGCACGGGTGAGGGCCTCGACCGCCAGGTCGTCATCAGCCCGTCCGACGAAGAGCCCTACTAGCGTCTCTCGTCCCTAAGTTCTGGTAGCACCGTTGTGCTAAGGGCAGCCGCGTGCGACCTTGGTATCCTGTCGCAATGCCTTTTACTCGCATTCGTCAGGAGGTCGCCGGTCCGGTAGCCATCGTGACCCTGGCCGGACCCGACGCCGGGAACCTCATCGACGAGGTGATGGCCGCCGAACTGCGGGAGGCGCTGTCCGAACTGGACGACGATCCCTCTGTACGGGCCGTGGTACTCACGGGCAACGGTCCCGACTTTAGCTGTGGCACCGTTCTTGAAGACCGACCCTCTGGCGATCTGATTGCCTCACACGCTGTCGCTTCCTCAATCGCCCGTGTAGGCAAAGCGACTGTCGCCGCATTGGAAGGCGACGCGCTGGGCCAGGGCCTGGAACTCGCCCTCGCTTGCGACCTGCGCATCGCCGGGGCCACAGTCCGTTTCTGCCTCACTCGTCCTGATTCTCCGGGCATACCGTGGGACGGCGGCACCCAGCGACTGCCCCGGCTAATAGGCCGGTCCCGCGCCCTGGAAATGGCGCTGTTAGCCCGCGTACTCGGTGCCGAAGAAGCCGCCGCAATCGGCCTGGTGGCCGAAGTAGCGGAGCCCGGACAGGCGCTGCAACGAGCAATCAAAGCTGGCGAAGTCATCGCCACGCACGGACCGGTGGCCGTCCGCTACCTGAAAGAGGCCGTGTACAAGGGCGCAGACCTGGCACTAGACCAGGCCATGCGCCTGGAGGTCGACCTGGCGACCCTGCTGCACTCCACCACCGACCGCGCCGAGGGCCTCAGCGCCTTCGCCGAGAAGCGGAAACCGGAGTTTCTCGGTGAGTGACTCGACCATTCTCTACAGCGTAGACGGCCCGGTCGCCCGCCTGACTCTCAACCGGCCGACCCGCATCAACGCCCTGAGCCTGAGAATGCGAGACGACCTGCACGAGGCCCTGTCTGCTTTTGCCGAC
>CAUZIR010000091.1:0-6755 GCA_963579815.1 Dehalococcoidia bacterium | reverse complement strand
CCAGCCGCCCTGCCCGGCATACTAACCGGCGTCATCCTGGCGCTGTCACGGGCCGTCGGCGAGGCCGCGCCGATGATCGCCATTAGCGCCCTGGTGTTCCTCACCTTCTCGCCCACCGACCCTCTGGATCGCTTCACGGTCATGCCCATCCAGATATTCAACTGGGTGTCGCGGCCGCAGGACGACTTCCGCGGGTTGGCTGCGGCGGGCATCATCGTGCTATTGCTGATTTTGCTATCGATGAACTCGGTAGCGATATACGTTAGAAACCGTTATCAGACCCGGTCTGAGGAATAGAACCATGAACCAGGCAAATCTCAGGACTCAAGTCACCGTAAAACCCGCTAACGGGGGCGGCGGCGACACGCTAATTGGCGTGGAAGACGTCGCCGTTTTCTATAACGACTTCCGGGCCGTCAAGGACGTAACTTTCAACGTGGAACGGAACCGGGTACTGGCGCTGATAGGCCCCTCCGGCTGCGGCAAGTCGACGCTCCTGCGCTGCTTCAACCGCATGAACGACCTCATTCCCGGCACGCGGATAGAAGGTTCTATCGTCTACGACGGCCAGGACCTGTACGGGCCCGACTCCGACGCTACAGAGGTGCGCTCTCGCATAGGAATGGTCTTCCAAAAGCCCAACCCGTTCCCCAAGTCGATATACGACAACGTTGCCTTCGGACTGAAGGTGAACGGCTACCGGGGCGAGATTGCGGAGGCCGTCGAACGCTCGCTGCGTCGGGCCGCGCTGTGGAGCGAGGTCAAAGACCGGCTCAAAGACAGCGCACTGACGCTATCGGGTGGCCAGCAACAGCGCCTGTGCATAGCCAGGGCGCTGGCGGTGGAACCGGACGTGGTGCTAATGGACGAGCCCTGCTCGGCCCTGGACCCCATAGCCACCCTGGCAATTGAGGAACTGATACGAGAACTCGTCGCCCAATATACGATCATCATCGTCACCCACAACATGCAGCAGGCAGCCAGGGTGTCGGACGAGACGGCCTTTCTTATGGTCGACGACGACCGCGCTGGGTATCTGGTTGAAATGGGCAGGACCGACCAGATATTCACCAACCCGCAAAACGAGAGAACCGAGGCCTACATAACGGGCCGATTCAGTTAGCTCGAGCAACCCGAACAGCAGGAGGATGCACCATGCCACGTACCGACTTCGATCGCGACCTCAACTTGCTTCAGGACGACCTGATGTTCATGGGAAGCATGGTCGACAAGGCCCTGGTGCGGTCCCTGGACGCCCTGAAAAACCGGGACACCACGCTGTCGCAACGAGTCATAGAAGAAGACGACCTGATAGATGCCAAGCGGTTCGAAATAGAGGACAAGTGCATCGACCTGATCGCCACCCAGCAGCCCCTGGCCGGGGACTTGCGGCACCTCATAACCGTGCTGCACGTATCGGTCGAACTGGAGCGCATGGGTGACTACGCAGAGGGCATCGCCAAAATAGGCCTGTCCATTGGGGATGAGCCGCTCCTCAAGCCGCTCATCGACATCCCGCGCATGGGGGAACTGGCCGGTGGCATGCTACGGCGCAGCCTGGACTCTCTCGTCAATCGTGACGTGACTTCGGCGCTAGAGGTCATTACAAGCGACGACGAAGTGGACCAGATCTACGAACAGATCTACCGCGAACTGCTCATGTTCATGATTGAGGACCCCGGCACTGTCAAGCGAGCGACCTACCTACTTTGGGTATCCCACGACCTGGAGAGGATCGCCGACAGAGCAACCAACATTGCCGAGCGAGCTATCTACCTGGTCACCGGCACCATGCCGGAAGAAGAGTCTTCGCGCTACTAGGCCCGGTTAGCTATTAAGCTTGGTTTAGCTACTAGGCTAGGCCTGCTAGGGGCGAATTCCCACCAGAGCCAGCAGGCGCCTCAGCAACCCGCCAAGTCCCTTCGGACCAGCGATGCGGGCCTGCGTGCAACTGACGCATGTGCAGGTCGGCGGGTGTTTTCCGTAGTGCCAGTTGGCCCTGCCCATACGTTCGGTTCCTGACTCGGGTTTTAAAATGCGGCCGAACAAGCGGCAGAGACACTTCGATGGTGCCCCCGGCGCGACTCGAACGCGCGACACCTGGTTTAGGAAACCAGTGCTCTATCCTCTGAGCTACAGGGGCGTAGTCGAAAAACTTAACGAGCGGCCCAGATAATACAGGCCCAAAACGGATGAGACGGGCGTAAAAGGGAAGTGCCCCCGGAGGGACTCGAACCCTCGCCTCTGGCTCCGGAGGCCAGTGCTCTATCCGCTGAGCTACGGGGGCGCTCAGGCTTCAGGATATCAGGGGTGACCGCAAAGCCTCAAGGCGAACGAGCCGCTCTTAGGCCGGGCGCAGCCACTTGGCTAGCACTCTGCTTGGCTCCCCGGCTGGCTCCCTAACCAACGCGAGTAATCTCCTCTTCGAACGAGTCGCGCAGATCGGCAATGAGCCGACGCAGTGTGTCTCCACCGACCGTTCCGGAAAGGCTCTCGCAGAACGGCTGCAGAATGTTGGCCGCTCCCTCTGTCAGTGCGTCCAAGACCAACGGCTCGACCGCGATGGTCTCGGAATGCACCACCATGCGAAAGTGACTCTGACCATCGGCAGAAATTCCCAGGCTGACGACCCCGTCGTCTGAGCGGAAGTCGTAGGAAGACTGGCCGCCGAGCCTGCCCCCTACACCCAATTGCGCGAACCCCAGCCCGCACATGTAGTTGTAAAAAGCTTCCTGGAACATCTTCCGTCCGGCGGTGGTGACGACCACTTCGTAGTTGCTGGTATTGGCCGTGCTCATTCGCTTACCTCACCGGATGCTGTGTCTTCTCTGTTGGCTGCTCCGTCTGGGGCTCGGGTAGGGTGCGGATCGGGGGCTTTTCTACTGCCGCTGCCGCCGCCGCGGTAGGAACGTGCCAGGATCAGGGGCGCTACCACCGTGGTGGAGATGGTCATTATTATCGACGCCCCGAACAGGTTGGCCCCGATAATGCCCTGCCCCACCGCAATGCCACCCATAATTAGCGCCACCTCACCCCTGGGCATCATGCCCACACCGATGCGCCACGCACCGGTGCGGTTAAAGCCCAGCGCCAGTGCAGGGACTCCGGAGCCGAATATCTTGGCAGCCATAGCAACCAGGCTAATGACCAGGCCGAAGACCCACACGTCGCCGAGCTGGGTAACGTCCACCATCATCCCCATAACCACGAAGAAGACGGGAACTATGAAGTTGTAAACCCCTCGCATAGGGTCTTCCAGTCGGTGCGCTAGCCCAGTACCGGAGAGGGCGAGCCCCATAGAGAACGCCCCCACTATCATCGCCAACCCAAAGCTCTCGGCCAGGGCAGCGGCAAAGAATGCCAGCGCGAACGCAAGCCCCAGGTTCGCGCCAGACACGTTGAAGCGATCCAAGAACCGCGAGATATACCCCGAAAGCGCCACGCCGACTGCGGTGAGAATTACCCAAAAGCCGATGGTCTTACCGGCCACGGCGGCGGCGGAACCGGCAGAAAAGCCGCCGGTGGTGTGGATGCCGATTACGACCGTGAGAACAAGTATCCCCAGAATGTCGTCAACGACAGCGGCGGCCAGGGTGGTTATGCCTTCGGGCGTGTCCAAGCGTCTCAGGTCGCCAAGCACCCGCACAGTAATGCCGATAGAGGTCGCAGTCAGGATGGCGCCCATAAACAGGGCCTTGGGATCCGAGTACCCGTCGGCGAACCCGAAGCTCACCGTAAGCACGGCGCCCAGCGCAAAGGGCACGACCACGCCACCAAGGGCGACTACCGAAGCGGGGCCAGCATATCTGAGGAACTGGCGAAGGTCTGTCTCTAGACCGGCCGCGAACAGTAAGACAATCGACCCAATCTGCGAATAGGCCCACAGGCTTTCGGAAACCTGAACGGCACCTCCGTCTCCATGAACCATTGGAAACAGCGTGTAACCGGCCACCGCGAAGCCGCCGAGTGCGAATGGGCCGATGAGGATGCCCGCGGCAAGTTCCCCGAGCACCGATGGGGTGTGAAGGTACCTTTCGAATATCTCGCCGCCAACCTTCGCGGCCACCAAAATGGCCGCGAGTTGGAACACCAATTTTATTACGTCGTCATGCAAATGTGATGGCCTGTAGCGCGTTTACGCCGGTGACACCGGATAGAACGCGAATTATACCACGCTGAACCCGTGTTAAAAACGAGTCGAGAATTGGTGCGAATTCTCGGCCCAAAACCGGTACCGCTATGGGTATTTAGCGGTTATGATCTTCCAAGAGAAAACCCGTCGGTGGACTCGTCAATATGAGTGTGTCGAAAACCCGCTGGATTTCGAATCATCGGGGTGCAAAGGGCTTGACATGCCTTGACGACGATTACTATGATGGGGCGGCCGCGAAGCGTCTGTTACCGGCTACATCGGTAACATGGAGCCCAGCGGGAGGTCAGCCAGTGGCTGGCCGAACAAGTCGCGTTGTCAATTCAACGTGACTATCGAATTGTCCAGGATAAATGCGGATCAGGGGGTCAAATGAGAACACTGTTAAAGGGAAAGGGTCGTACCCTTGCCCTGATATTGTCAATCTTCGCCGTCGTCGCCTTCGCGGCCTGTGAGGGCCCTGAGGGTCCCGCCGGTGCTGCTGGTGCTGCTGGTGCAGACGGTAGTTCCGGTTCTGCCGGTGCCGCTGGCCCCGCTGGTTCCGGCGGTTCAGATGGATCTAATGGTTCAGACGGTGCCGATGGCGCGGACGGCAAGGACGGTGTTTCCGGACCTCCCGGTAATCCCGGCCCTGGCGGCCCTGACGGCCAGGACGGCCAAGAAGGCGCGCACGGCTCGCGCGGTTCAGCTGGCCAAGACGGCGCTGACGCCGTTAGCCCTGCCGCAGGCCTCGTAGCTACTGCCGCTGACGCGTCCGGTAACGCGACCGTCTGGGGCTCAGGCTTCGTGTCTGGCGAAACCATCTCCATAATGGTTGGTGGCTTCTCCAGCCCGGTCGGTAGCGCAACCGCCAACAATGGCGGAGCATTCAGCGCGACCTTCTCGGTTAGCGTTGCCGACGGTGTTTACACACTGTGGGCGAAGGGTGGAGACGGAAGCGAAGCGACCGCTCCCCTGCTGGTGGGTACCAAGTAGTACCACCGCTAATACTCGATTAGCTTGAAGAGGCCTCCGGCAATGCCGGAGGCCTCTTCTTTTGTGCCTTTTCTCAAACGCCTATTCTCATCCAAAGGGCAACCAAACTACGCTTCTAATAATCCGCCCGGCCGATCTAGATTTAGTTGTGGAGGTGCGAGAAATGAAGTCTGCACGCTGGTTCAAGTTGCCCGGCTCTATGTCACTGGTGAAATCGCCAAGAGGTCTGCCGACCCGGTCCGTGGTGCTTTCCGCAGTGCTCGCAACAGTTGCGTCGCTGGCGGTCGCCTGCGTTGGTTCAGCGGGCGAGCCTGGGCCAGCCGGCCTCAAGGGCGAGGTCGGCCCCGCCGGAGCGACCGGACCCAACGGTGACACCGGCCCCGCAGGCCCTTCAGGCAACTCGGGAACTGCCGGTCTAACCGGCCCCAGCGGCGATGCCGGACCACAGGGTCCGACGGCGAATCAGGCCCAGGCCCGCATACTTTCCACGCTCGACACCCTAACTTTGGACGAAGCGTTCGAGGTATGGGGCTCCGGCTTCGGCCCGGGAGAGAGCGTCGTGGTGTTGCTGGAGATCGGCGAAGGGCTACAGCGAGTGGTCGGCGACGCAACAGCGGGCCCGGGCGGGGCGTTCAGGATCAACATAGACGCAGCTGGCGGCGATTCACGATTCCGTTCGCGCGTCCAGTTCGGCGAGGTGCACACACTGCTCGCGTCCGGTTCCGAGGGCACCGCAGCCAGCGCGCCGGTAACAATACTCGCCGAGAAGCCTGTACCGGTAACAATACTCGCCGAGAAGCCTGTAGTAGATGCTCCCCCCTCATCCCCGGTTCCAGCGACCTCTGCCACCCTGGTGGCCACCGTCGCGGTCACAGGTTTAACGAATACGTTCTGGGCGGCCGGGTTCGAACCAGGCGAGACCGTGTCCCTCGGCATAGTCGGTGGGCCGGCCATTCTAGTAGCCAGGGACGCCAACGACTCTGGCGCGGTAATGCTCGAGTCGAGGATAGACCTGGGCCCCGGTGTCTACACCGCTATTGCTACCGGCGCATCGGGCGTCCAGGCGACCTGGCCCCTAGTCGTAGTGACTGAGAAATAACTCTCTAAGCTATTTTGGGGCGGCCGGACGACGGGTCACCCGGAGCCGCTTCAGCCGCCGCCCGACGGTGGACTCAACCCGGATGCGTATGCCATCGTAGTCGACGGTGTCGCCCCTACTGGGCATACGGCCCAGCCTGTCTAGCACGAAGCCACCCAGGGTATCGAAGCCCTCGCCCTGCACGTCTACGCCGGTCAGTTCGGCGACCTGGTCGACCCCAATGCGGGCGTCGATGAGCATGTCCAGCGGCTGGCCTTTAGGGGTCTGGCCAGCGAGATCTACGATTTCGGGTTCGTCAACGTCGAACTCGTCCTCTATTTCCCCGACGATCTCTTCGAGCAGGTCCTCTACAGTCACCACCCCGGAAACGCCGCCGTACTCATCGACGACCACCGCCATTTGTACCCGCTGGTCCTGGAACTCCCGTAGCAATCCTTCGAGCGTCTTGGACTCAGGTATAAAGAGCGGCTGGCGGAGTAGGTCGTCCAGCGTCACGGTTCCCGACTCCTCCCTTCCCACGACCCGGATAAG
>CAUZIR010000090.1:0-6769 GCA_963579815.1 Dehalococcoidia bacterium | reverse complement strand
CGGAGTTAGTTCACCCTGGCGCCGGACATGAAATCCGAGCGCATAGTAGCCAGCCTCGGTGAGTTGGGAGCGGAAAGGAGCGAGTTCTTTGCGAAACTTGGAGTCGGTACCGAAGTCCAGCACGGGCCCAGACTCAGCCACCTCTTCAATTGCGCAACGAAACGACGCGTAAAAATGCTCTCTACCGATAAGTGCCAAGTTCCGCCTTCCGCCGCCTATGAAAACGGACCTGTCCGTGTCTCACGACCAAGAAAGTAGCTTCGATGCACAAGCTGAGTGGCGTTCGGCATGGGTCATCAAAAGCGACGAATTAATCCTACCAGACGAGGGGTTCCAAGCGGCCGCGTCGCCGGACGTCCACCGGGTCGCGTGGGGTGTCCGTTCTAGCCCCAACGGGCTAAACCCTGCGGGATTGGCCGCCGTCGTTGACTATCATCGAGCCGGTAAGGAACCCGCACCGCTCAGACGACACAAACACCACCATGTCGGCGATCTCTTGGGGCTTGCCGAAGCGCCGCAATGCAACGTCCCGTTCCAACATTCCGCGCATAGCGTTGGGGTCGGCGTCGAGTTCGCCCTGCCAGTACCCGCCGGGGAAGATGACGTTGCCCGGAGCCACCGAGTTGACGCGCACGCCCGTTGGCCCCAGTCGCACCGACAGGTTCTTGGCGTAGTTCGCCAGCGCCGCTTTCGCAACGTTGTAGGGGATGGCGGCCGGGTGGGCCTCCACCCCGACCACCGAGTTGGTGAACACTATCGAGCCGCGTCCTGCTTCCAGCATCGCCGGTAGCGCCTTTTGTACAAGTAGCACCCCCGACCAGAAGTTGGATGCCATGTCGGCGTCCCAGCTTTCCGGCGCAATGTTCCAGCCCGTCTCCTCGGTCAGTGCGTTGCCTATGTTGGCGACTAGGCAATCCACAGTTCCAAAACGCTCGGTCGTCAGGGCCAGCACCGAATCTATGGGGCCTGCGCGGGTCAGGTCGCCCTCGAACGCCAGCAGCCTGTCGTCGCCGAACTCGGCCGCCAGTTCGGCCCGGGTCTGGGCCAGGGCTTCGGGGCCGCGTCCGGTAATGACTACGTTCGCCCCTTCCGAAAGGAACGACCGGGCGATGGCCTTGCCAATGCCACGCGAAGACCCGGCCACAAAGGCCACCTTGCCGTTCAGTCCCAGGTCCATCGGTGTCGCTCCTGTCTTAAGCGCTCGCGTTCGCTGCGAATTATTGGGCCGTCACACCGCCGTCCACGACCAGCTCCGCGCCGGTCATGTACGACGACTCGTCCGATGCCAGGAACAGCGCGGCGTTGGCGATGTCCGCGGCCGTGCCGAACCTGCCCATGGGCACCTCTGCCGCGCGTGACTCCAGCAGTTCCCGGTTCGGGTACACGATAGCGAGCATCTCGGTGTCTGCCGGTCCGGGGTGAATCGAGTTGGCCCGGATGCCCTGGGCGGCGAACTGGAGTGCCGTGGACTTGGTGAACATGCGCACGGCCGCCTTCGACGGGTTGTACGCGGCGGTGATGCGGCTGCCCACCAGGCCCGCCGTGGACGACACGTTCACTATCGACCCGCCCCCGGCCTCGGCCATGTGGCCCACGACAGTCCGGGTACCGAGAAACACGCCTTTGGCGTTCACGGCCATGACCTTGTCCCACTGCTCGACCGTGGCCTCGGCGATGGGCTCGCGCACGTAGATACCGGCGTTCTGCACCAGCACGGTCGGCGGGCCCAGTCGGGCAAGGGTTTCGTCTACTGCGGCTGACCAGGACCCCTCGTCGGTGACGTCCAAGCGGACGAAGATGGCCCTGCCGCCGTCGGCCTCTAATTCCGTCGTAAGTTGCTTCCCGACACTCTCGGCCAGGTCGGCGATGGCGACGGCCGCGCCCTCGGACGCGAACAGCCGCGCCTGGGCCACGCCGAAGCCACCGGCACCTCCCGTAATGAGCGCGACCTTATTGGCGAGGCGCATGGGCAATCAGGACGCGGGGGTTTCGGGGGCGGAGCCCCCGTTCTTGTTTGGGCGGGCGGGCGGGAAAGAGGGCAATACTTCGTTGCCGGAACCCGACCGAAAGCCGTCCAAGTCTACGGTAACGTAGGTGTACCCGGCGCTCTTTATTGCTGCGGTGATCTTTGATCGCGTCTCGGGCTTCACCAACTCGGCGATGCGCTCGGGGGGCACCTCAATGCGGGCTACCCGGCCGTGGTGACGCACCCGCAGTTGCCCGAAGCCCAGTTCGCGCAGTGCCGCTTCGGCTTTGCCGATGCGTTCAAGCGCCTCCAAGGAAACCGGCGTGCCGTAGGGGATGCGAGACGACAGGCAGGCCTGGGCGGGCTTGTCCCACACGGCAAGGCCCATGTCCTGTGCCAGGTCACGCACATTGGCTTTAGTGAATCCGGCGTCCACCAGGGGGCTGCGTACCCCGTGCTCGGTTGCGGCCGATATGCCGGGCCGGTAGTCGCCGAGGTCGTCCACGTTCGTGCCGTTCAACACCACCGTGTAGCCATCCGGAGAGACTAGCTTCCCCAGTTCGACGTACAGAGTGTCCTTGCAGAAGTAGCACCGGTCGGGCCCGTTGGTCCGGTAGCCCTCGCGCTCCATTTCACCGGTCTGCACTGTTTGGTGGGCAATGCCAATGGACTGGGCCAACGCTGCGGCGTCGGTTAGTTCGCTGCGGGCCAGGCTGGGCGAGTCGGCCGTCACCGCCAGTGCCTGGTCGCCGAGCACATCGTGGGCCACGGCCGCCACCAGCGCGCTGTCCACGCCGCCCGAGTAGGCGACGATGACCGAGCCGTAGCCACGCAGCGCCCCTCGAAGCGACGCGGCCTTACTGGACAGCGACGGTGATGCGCTGGTGACCTGCGTCAATGCCCTAAACCTCGTCCTCGGAGATGAAGCGGCGCAGGACGTTGTTGGTCATGCGTGACACGTCGTTGTCGTAGTCGTTGTGCGACAGGGCGCTACACCAAGAGATCGACCCTACGGAGAACACCGCGCCGCCGTTCGGACCCTCGAAAAAGACGATGTCGCCCCGTACCAACGGGTTCACCGTGCCCCCCTGCATGCCGTCGTTTAGCAACACTTCTTCAATTACATGCTGGTATATGTCCGAGAAGCCCTCGCTGGTCGCGAGCACCAGCGCGTGCGGTGGTGTGCCCAGCTCCGGGTCTGCCCGGTCTATCTCGAAGCCGCCAGCGCCTCCCTGGGTCAGGCCGTAGTCCCCGAAGCTTTTGCCTTCGGTCATCCCGTCGACTATGAAGCCCGCCCGCGGGTTGGTCGAGTCGGGGTTCATCTCGTAAGGCAACGACTCGTCGAAGCCCTGGGACGTGAAACCTACGCCCACCAGTTCCTGCGGGGCGCGGCCTCTGAACCGCCACAGGCCGCCCAGTTCGCCCGTGCTCTGGTGGTAGTACTCGCCCGGCGCTGCCTCCCAGGCCTCGGTGCCCCGGTGCCTGCGCACCTCAATTGAGTGCGTCGAGTCGGCGGCAAACGACGTGACCCAGTAGTAGCCGTTGCCACCGAGGTACATGTGGCGGCCGCCGTCCTCCAGGTAGCCTTCGAGAGCATCCAACCCCTCAGACGTCCAGTACTCCGGGTGGGAGCCGGTCATCACCACTCTGTAACGTTTGAGAAGGTCCACACCCTCACGCTGGAGGTCTTCGTCGGTGGCCACGTCGAATTCGTGGCCCATCTGCTCCAGCCAGTCCGTCAGGTGCAGGTCGGCGTTTAGCTGGTGAGGCGCGCCCTTGCCGAAAGCGAGCAGCGGCGAAACGTACTTTGGCCGCATGTTCAGGATGGGCCGCAGCCGGGAAGAGTGCGAAACGCCGGAGTTGTCGGTGTGGCGGTCGTACTGGCTGCGCAGTTTGTTCTCGATCATGTACAGATCGCGATCGTCCTTCGGGTAGTCGAAGATGATCTCTTGGCCGCCGGACAGTTTGCCCATCTCCTTGTACTTTATGTCGGTGTAGGCGAACACGTGAATGTTGGCGTACGACATGTAGCTGTTCGTGGGTATAAGGAACAGAGCGGGTGCAGTAGACGTGCCTTTGGGCGGCCGTACGAAGAACGGTATGTGGTCTTCAGAGTCACCGGCCGTCAGATGTGCGGCGTACACCCCGCTGCGCATCGTCTCGGGCACGGTTAGCTCGAAGCCCACGTCCCAACCTGCGTCGTCGAGGTGGTCGTCGTGGAATTGCATCGCCCCGTAAAGCTCCGGTGCGATGCGGTAGTTGTGCTCCTGGCCCCGCCACAGGTGCCCGGTCATCGCCCGGTAGGGCCTGTTGACCGCCCGGCCAGTATGGCCACGTCCCGAAATGTCGTCCACGCTCTGGTTGTCGAAGTTGGACGAGAACGTCCACGCCCCCCTGAGCGCGCCGTCGCCAACTTCACCAGCGGGCGCATCGCCGCGCAGTCGCTCTAATTCGCCCTTTGTTAGCGCCGCGGCGTAGAGACGCGGGCTGTCTAATTTACCGTTGTACTTCGCCTCGGCTACCGGCTTGCCGTCGGGCAGCGCCGAGAGGTGCGCGGCCATCGTCAGTGGAGCGCACGTGGCGGCGCCGATTGGCAACTGGCCCGTTTCCCTGGTCACCACTGCGTGAGCGGGCTCTTTTGGCCACATGGTTTTCGGGATCTGGTACAGCGACACCCGCCCAGCCTTGGCGTCGTAAGAGGCGGCGACGAAGTACCACACGCCCTCTCGCATCGGGGTGCCTGTGGTCGTCGTCACGGATTTGTCGCCATCCCCGGTCGCGAATCCGAGACTGCCGTCCGCCGCAATGACCAGGCGATAGCCGGAGCCGTCGGCCGACCACTTGCCCAGAATCGTCTGTTCTCTCAGTGCAGGGGTTGTGGGGTAGACCCAGGCCTGCAGCGAGAGGCTGCCAGTCACATTCAGGTCCGGGTGATCATCGACCACCACGTAAGAGCCGTTGCGAATAGGCTGAGACTTGCCTGCGTATTCGCCATCGAGCGACGTTGGGATTTTCTGGTCTTTGTAGCCTGGCCCCTCCGGGTTCTCGTCCCCGTGAATTAGCCGTACGACGCCCGCCTTATAGGTGTCGTGCTGGGAGCTGACCATGAACCGGATTTTCTCCCCGGGGTGGACGCTGAACCTGTCTGCGTAGCCGACGATATCCAAAGGGGCTCTCCTGCCAGTAGTGTTGCTTGTCGCGGTAATCGGGTCGCGAATGTACGGCGATGTACGGCATGGTAGCAACTGGCAACCGGCCGCATCAATCATCACGTTAGTTGCGGCCACCGGCGGCCGGAGACTCTCTATACTCGGAATGCCGGGAGGGCGATCATGGACGAGGCTGCAATAAAAGACCTGTTAGAGCGCCACTCGGCGGGCGATTTGGACACCGATGCACTGGTGGCACAGCTTGTGCACATGCCCTACGCAGACCTCGGGTTCGCCAGGGTCGACCACCATAGAGAGGTACGCACCGGCTTTCCAGAGGTCGTGTTCGGCCAGGGTAAAACCCCCGAGCAGGTCGCAGGGATAGCACAGGAACTGTTGAATCATGGGGATCGGCTGCTGGTAACGCGGGCAACTCCGGATATGCAGGACGCCGTCATGGCATTGGTTTCCGACGCCGTGTTCGAGCCGATTTCCCGAACCATTTCGGTCGATCGCAGAGGTGAAGTAAAGCTCACGGGCAGGGTGTCGGTCGTCAGCGCAGGGACGGCCGATTTACCGGTGGCGATGGAGGCGGTGGTAACGGCCAGGATGATGGACCGAAACGTGGAAAGCCACTTCGACGTCGGCGTTGCCGGGCTGCACCGGCTGCTCGATCAACTCGAAGTGCTCCGGAGAGCCGACGCCATAGTGGCCGTAGCCGGAATGGACGGCGTGCTGCCCTCGGTACTCGCCGGTCTCGTGAGCACGCCGGTCATCGCCGTACCCACGTCCGTCGGTTATGGCGCCAGCTTCGACGGTGTGGGCCCGCTGCTAACCATGCTCAACGCCTGCTCCCCCGGCGTCGCCGTCGTCAACATCGACAACGGTTTCGGCGCGGGGTACATGGCGGCCGCAATAGCAAAGAAAAACCCCTCCTCGTAATATCACGAGGAGGGGTTTCGCCGTAGCCGGGCTACGTTATGTTGCTCTTTAGGGGAACGCTTCCTGGTAGCCGGTGCTACTGGCGGTCGGGAAGTAGTAGTACAGGCTCCGTACCCGTCCCGAGCCGTCCACATACCAGCTGTACGAGCCGTCGTAAGTGCCGCCGGCACCTGAGTCCTTATTGTCCGGACTGGCCGACTGGGGAATCCTATCGAGGTAGTTCCCTGCCACCAGGTCGTCAACGTTAATGAAGTAGTCTCGGCCGTCCACGGCGTAGGTAGTGTTGTTGCGCCTGGCGGAAACCTCAATTACGTGCCAACCACCTGCGGTATTGCCGATCGTGTGCAGCTCTGACAGCAGGTTGTCTTCGGTTACTGAGGTACGAATAGCGTCGCCGTCATCTAACCAGATGGGCTTGCCGCCTTCAGTTCCCCTGAGGGAGTTGCCGGGCGTGTTCAAGTTGCCGCTGTTGTTCGCTGCGTCCCAGGTGTTGAGGGTGCCGGACTTGTCGGAACCGAAAATCGAGTACTGGCGGTCGCCGCCGTACTGGTCGTTATCAACCGCACCCCAGAAAGATGCGACCGCGTTCTGCATCCTCTTCGACCGACTGGAAGACCAGGCGGCAGAGGCCGAGACCATGGCCACAATCGGCCGCATCATGACGTCTTCCATGGACCTGGACGGGGCTATTCGAGACCGTTCTAGAGCAGGT
>CAUZIR010000089.1:0-6809 GCA_963579815.1 Dehalococcoidia bacterium | reverse complement strand
TTAATCCGAGCTATCACGCAACCGGATTTACCCGGTCAAGAGCGCGGTGTGATCCGGATCATGAGTCTCCAAAAATCCAAAGGGCTAACCGCCAGATGTGTAGTTATCAACGGTTGTGTGACAGGTGCTTTACCGCTAATAAAGGGTAGTTGGGATGCGGACCGGCGACGACAAGCCTTAGAAGAACAGCGGCGATTATTTTACGTAGCAATGACTCGCACTTCTGAAACCTTGGTCATCAGCAGTTCGGTTTCGGCAACTTTAAACGACGCCGCAAGCATGCAAGTCACGATATCCAGCTATCGTGGCGCCAACGTAATTCTCCAGAGTTCCCCGTATTTAAGTGAACTTGGTAGTGAAGCGCCTAAAGTTGTGGCCGGCCGAGCGTGGAAAACTGCGTTGGGGTTCTAGCCAGCCGCGGGGGCGTGCCGGAGGCGAAGGCTACCGAGTGCGCTTGAGCAGCGCTTCTTCGTGCTCGCGCAGATACTCGATCTGGCTGTGGGCTACCACTAGCTCCTGTAAGAGAAGCTCGCGAGCCTGGGTGTCGAGTCCGGAGCCAGACGCATCGTCTCGTTCGAGGATGGCCTGCGTCCGATCACGATCTTTCTCCCAGAGATCGATCGCGTGCAGAAGTTCCGGCAGCGTCGCTGTAGTTTCGACCATG
Source organism: Dehalococcoidia bacterium (assembly GCA_963579815.1). Lineage (GTDB taxonomy): Bacteria > Chloroflexota > Dehalococcoidia > Lucifugimonadales > UBA2962 > CAUZIR01. The sequence goes on along the minus strand of CAUZIR010000089.1, from coordinate 6,145 downwards.
GCCAGAGAAGAGTAACAAAAGTAACAAGCCGTGCCTATTGGTTTGTCAGCGAAGAGCGGGGGCAAGGGGGGTGAAAACGACAAAAAGGCGGCTACCGCCGCCGGAGTCCGAAACTTAACGGCGCCCGGACAGGTGAATTGGTGGACACCTCGCCACCTGTACCAAGGGCTTGGTGGCCGCCCACAGGCATAGTAACGAACACCCGAAAGGAAAACGGGAGGAAACTGTGAGGGAATAGTGTGGGCCGACGAATTCGACCATGAAAAACTCCTCTCTTCAAGCTAGACGGTCGCCATCCCGACCACGTTTGGCAGCGCGATGGGCGTGCCGAAGCGGATGTTGAAGTGCTCGACTGCCACCTCGTTGAACCCCGCCATGCGTACGGCCGACTCGATGTCGCGGTCCAGGTGGCAGCCCGTGGTAGCCCATTTCCAAGCGGGGTTCAGGCCCGTCTGCAGCGCCCTGCCCGCCCGACCCCTAGCCGCGACGTGCTCGTAGAAGATGAATCGACCCCCGGGACGGAGCAAGCGCCTTGCCTCGGCCACCACGGCTTCGGGGTCACGCACAGTACACAGTACGAGGGTGGTCAACACGGTGTCGAAGCTGCCGTCCTCGAACGGCATCTCCTCGCCGACGTCTTGCACGACGGTGATGTCCCGGTTCAATTTTCCTGCACGACGCCGCAGTTTGCGCACCATATGCGGGTTTGGCTCAAGGAACGTCAGCCGGGCGTCATCGGGGAAGAAGCGCAGGTTCGCACCGCTCCCGCCGCCGATTTCCAGCACGTCGCCGGTAGCGATGCCCGCCGTCGCGCGCCTGTAACGGGCGATGCGCCACTCCACGGTGGCGTTGAGCACGTCATAGGCAGCCGCGAAGGCCCACTGGGAAAGGGACATGCCGCCAGTTTAGCCGTCCTGACCTGTGACAGGCCTGTCCAAGCATCCCAGTTGGGGCCACGAGTGACAAGTAGCCCTGACGTATCGGGGATTGCAGCGACTATTTGGGGGCCGACATGCACCACACCTGGCCGCGCGGCATCAGATAATTACAGATACAATTACGCCCACAGTGAGTCCCCGGGTCGGGGATGTTTCTGGCAAACGATTGGGAGACAGTACCGAATGGCGACCAGCAACGAGGTCTACGACGTAATCATCGCCGGACAGGGCGCTGGCGGCTTTTCGGCAGGCATGTACGCTGCCCGCTACCAGTTGAAGCCGGTCATCATTGGTGCCATGTTTGGCGGCGAGACGGCCACCGGAGGCCTGATAGAGAACTACCCCGGCTTTCCCGAGATTGACGGCTTCGACCTGATGCTCAAGTTCCGTGAGCACGCTGAGAAGTACGACGTGCCCATTGTCGACGACAAGCTCGTCACCGCAGTCAAGACATCCGACGGCTTCGAGCTTACCGGTGAGACCGGCGAAACCTACAAGGGCCGTTCGCTCATTCTCGCTATCGGCCGGGAACGCAGGTCCCTGTGGCTCGACCACGAGAGCGATTGGATCGGACGCGGCGTTTCCTACTGTTCCACCTGCGACGCCCCCCTGCACCGGGACAACACCGTCGCGGTCGTGGGCGGAGGCGACGCCGCCGTTAAGGGCGCAGTGCTCATTAGCAAGTACGCCAAGAAGGTGTACATCGTCTACCGGCAGTCCGGGTTCACGCGCCCCGAAATGGCCAACCTGAGCCAGCTCAATGACACCACCAATGTCGAGCGCCTGTTCGATACGAACGTCGTCGAACTGCTGGGCAACGACACCGCTGGCCTGGAGTCGATCCGCATCGACCGCCCACATAACGGTGAGGACGTGCTGAAGGTAGACGGTCTGTTCATCGAGATCGGCGCCGACCCGCGTAAGGACCTGGCCGTGCAGCTGGGCGCCAACGTTAACGACCAGGACGAAGTGATTGTCGATAAGTACATGCAGACCAACGTGCCCGGTCTGTTGGCGGCAGGTGACCTGACCGACGCCTCTGGTGACTTGAAACAGACCATCACGGCGTCTGCGCAGGGTTCACTGGCGGCCACCGCCGCTTATGAGTACGTCTCACGCCTGGCGGCTGCGACCGTCAGCGCCTAGACAAACTCGAAAGTTCAGCAACAAAAAACGACCAGATCCCTTCATCGGGGAGCCGGTCGTTTTTTTTCTACGGTTAACTGGGTGAACTAGTTGTGACAGCCGCGACCGGGGATGGAGATGATCTCTTCAACCACGCCTTTGCGCACTGCTACGTAGTTGTCGTACCGGTTGACGGTCAGGTCCTGCTGCGAGCTACGCAGTTGGAACTTGTCGCCAACCTCCAGGGGCATGTCCCCGTCCGATTCGAGTACGCATAGCTCGTCGTAGATACCGGCGAACTTTGTGCCGGGCACGTCCTCTAAAACGGGCTCGTCCCGGTTGAGCATGCTGCCGATGGCCCTGTAACCAATGTCGCCAATGGCGACGCCCGGCCTGGGGGTGCTGACGACGGTGCCCAGCACCTTGGCGGCGTACTGGAAGTGACCTTCCATGTACGGCAGGCTGGTGCTCATAAGCGCGTAGCTACCGCCCTCGACGTCGGTAATGCCGGGTACCTCTGCGGCCTGGTCGTATGAGAACGTCTCGCCGGACGAGACCATGGTGACCTCAATACCCTCCGCCTTGATGGCGTTGGCCACGTCCAGCGTCTGTCGGTAGTATTTGAGCGCCTCGGAAATACGCTCGTTTTCGTCTTTGGGAATACCGAACATGGCCGAGTGGCTCATGACTCCCTTGAATTTGACGCCCGGCAGCCCGTCGGCGACCTTGGCCAGGTGCACGCCCTGCTCGACGCTCCGTATGCCCGAGCGCGCCATGTTGGTGTCAACCTCGATGGCCACGCTTATGACGGCGTTCTCGGTCTCAGCGATTCGGGAGATGTCGCGCAGGTTCTGCTCGGAGTCGACGCAAATGGTTACGTCGGCCCGTTTGGACATGGCGGCCACCCGACGGATCTTGTCCTCCGTGACCACCTGATTGGGTACGAGAACGTCGGTTATGCCACCTTCGACCATGACTTCTGCTTCGGCGATTTTTGCCGAGCAGACGCCGCCCATGGACCCGCCTGCGCGTATCTGCATGTGGGCAAGCAACGGGCTTTTAATGTTCTTGGTGTGCTCGCGAATTTTGACGTCGGTGTCTTTGTAGGTGTCGGCGATGCGCTGGAAGTTGTGCTCCAGGGCGTCCATGTCTATTAGCAGGCATGGGGTGTCCAGCTCTGCAACGGGCGTGCCGACCGGGGGTCTGTAGTGGTCCATGGGGGTTCCTGTTTCCTCTCGTAGTCCTTGTCCTATTACAGGACTGGGCTATCGGTACCGGCCGCGGGCGCTGACGTCGAAGATGGCTTCGAGCTTGCCGTCGCGGGTGGCCATGAAGTAGTCGAAATGGTTGGCTGTAACGGCGATGTCGTGCGGGACGAACCACACCTTGTCCCCTACGCTGAGTTCAGAGCTGGCCTTTGTCATGTCCAAGTTGAAGTGCTCGGCGCTCAGGTAAATGACCTCGGCACCGGGTACGTTAACCACCCGGGGCAGGCCGGTGTCGTTGCCGTTGGTCTTCATACCCGCGTCACCGACTGCCAGACCTTCTACCGGGGTGCTGCCGACGGTACCCATGATCATGGCAGCAGCAGCCAGATCGGGGTGACGGCCCTCGTAGCGGGCGTCGATAAGAGCGTAGTTTCCGGCCACGACCTCGGTGACGCCTTCGGTCGCGCCTACCGCCTGGTAGTCGCCCGTCGAGCCGATGGCCACGGTTCGTACGGGGAGTCCGGCGGCCTCGATTGCCTTGCGCGTGGCGAGTGTCTCGTCTAGGCCAGCTGGGCGTCCGTTGTCGGCCAGACTCGGGCCCGCGTACGAGGTAAGCCCGGCGAAGTTCACGCCGGAAGCGCTGGCAAGGTGTTTCGCCTTCTTGACGGCCGACTCTCCCGGCTCCACGCCGGTCAAACCGAGCCCGGTGTCCAGTTCGAGGAGCAGGTCAATTTCTACCCCGGCGCTGGTGGCTGCGGCGGCGATGGCGTCCACGTTCGGGGCGCTGTCGACCGCGATGGACACCCTTGCGCGCCGGGCAAGTGCGCAGAGACCTGCGATCTTCTGAGCGGTAACGGCTTTGCCGGTGATCATGACGTTGCTGATGCCCGCACCAACGAACGCCTCCGCCTGGCCGACTGTGCCGACCGCAACGCCACCGGCGTGACCGTCGACGGACATTTGTATTTGGGCCAGTGCCGGGCAGCGGTGCGTACCCACGAACGGCCTGATGGCCGCAGGCCGAGATGCGAAATAGCCGTGAACGGCTTCCACGTTGGCCTGAAAGCGGTCCAGATCTATGACGAAGGTTGGCGTGTCCAACTCCTCGACAGGGGTTCCGATAGGTTTAAATATTGGGCGTTCCATTGGGGTCTCCGCCGGGTTTTATGGAGATTAACATACGGCCCAGCGTGGTACCATCGTCCCCTATGGGACGCGAAGAACGGCCAGTTGCTCCGACCTCCAACAGATCCGAAAGCGGCGGAATTTCCGACGACCAGTATGCCTCTATTGTGGAGGCACGCCTGCTCGGCGGAGAGCGAGTGCTGGCGGTGTTAAATTTACGCCAGGGACTGCTCGGGACCGACGGGGTCACCCCCGACTCACTCGTGCTTACCGAGTCACAGGTGGTGTACGTGTCGGTCAGCAGCCACGAACGCTCTAGCTCGACGGTCGCCGTGCGGGATGTCGCTGTGGCCAAGGTAGAGTCGGAACGGCACGGCCCGAGCGCCTACGTATGGGGCGTCTTGGCGGTCATTCTTGGGTTCCTGATTTCGCAAGTTATTGAAAACCAGATCGGATCGATTGTGGCCGGGGTGGCAGTGGCTGCGACGGGCGTTTACCTCATCGCCGACAAGATATTCAGCCCTATGACCAGCGTGGTGCTTTTCCTGTCCAACAACGGCACTGGCGAGAGCAAAACCCTGCGATGCGACCTGCGAGGCGGCCGGGCGAGTTCCGACGTCTACGACTTCATTGCCCTGATTCACGCGCGTAGAGAGGAGCTTTTGGCCGGTGGCGGCAACGGCCTGGCTTCTGTTACGTCGCTGAGGCGCAGCAGGTACGCCTACAAAGTCACGCAGACCGGTGGCGAGGTGCGCCGATCTCCAGGCCTGGAATAACGTCCATGTCCCACTCCTGTGGAGCTTGCCCATCAGGAGTACGCGTAAGCGAATAGAAACCGGCGGCGGCGATCATCGCACCGTTGTCTGTGCACAGCGAGGGCCGTGGCATGAACACAGGCAGGGTCGACCTCGCGGACATCGACTCTCTCAGGGCAGCGTTGGCGGCAACCCCACCGCATACGACAATTCCTCTACAGCCGTACTCTTCAGCCGTCGCCAGTGTTCTACCAACCAGTGTGTCTACAACGGCGTCCTGGAAAGCTGCAGCGATTTCGCTGACGATGCGGTCTCTCTCTGGTCCGTCCTCTTTCAAGACATCACCGGTCGGACCATCGCCCCTCTTGCTTACACCTCTGGGCCCCACGCCCTTATTGCCGCTGGGTACCGCGACTCCTCGTTCCCTCGCTCGGTGCAGTACGGCGGTTTTTAGGCCACTGTAGCTAAAGTCCCTCGAACCCTTCACTCTCGGGCGTGTAAACGGAGTTTCGGTTCTCTCGGCATCGGCGGCCACCCGCTGAATCTCCGGGCCTCCGGGGTACGGCAGGCCCAGCACGCGAGCCGCCTTGTCGAAGGCCTCACCAGCCGCGTCGTCACGAGTGCGGCCCACCAGTTCGAATTGAGAGTGGCCCGTCATCAGGGCGAGATCGGTGTGGCCACCCGACACGATCAGGCACATCAAGGGAAATCCCGGGGCCTCCGCCGGGTCGGTCTCTCCCAACCACGTCGCGTACACATGACCTTCAAGGTGGTTGACGCCCCACACAGGCAGGTCGGCAGCGAGCGCCAGGCCTTTGGCGGCGTTCACTCCCACGAGCAGCGAACCGGCCAAACCGGGACCGGATGTGACTGCGATGCCGTCCAATTCTTTGAGTTCGACAGCAGCGTCCACGAGGGCCTGGCGAACGACGCCTGTAATGGCGATGATGTGCTGGCGGGAAGCGACCTCGGGAACGATGCCGCCGAACTGGGC
>CAUZIR010000088.1:0-6842 GCA_963579815.1 Dehalococcoidia bacterium | reverse complement strand
GGCCAAAGGCCCAATGGACGGCTTCCCCAGGGAGTGGCCAGATGACGTCGTCATGAGTGACGAAGTGAAGGCCCTGGTCACCAGTCGCTGGGCGGAGTACGGCCTGTGAGCGTTGCTTCCCCCCAAACATCTCCTCAAGTCTCTCCTCAGGCTTCGGGCAGGCCTATGCCGCCTTTAGCCCGGCGCTTGCTGGAAATACCACACGCGATCAAGTTCCAAGAGAGCCTGTTCGCCCTGCCGTTCGCCTACACCGGCATGATCCTCGCGGCCGACGGGCTGCCGACGTGGACACAGCTCATCTGGATAACGCTGGCCATGGTTGGTGGGCGAACGTTGGGCATGGCGGCGAATCGGCTGATCGACAGGCACATTGACGCGGCCAACCCCAGGGCGGCGAGTCGGCACCTGCCCGTTGGACTGCTCCGCGCCGCCGACATGGCAGTGCTCGCGTTTGCAGGCCTGGCGTTGATGCTGGTCGCGGCCTGGCAACTCAACGGCCTGGCCCTTGCCCTGGCGCCGGTGGCTGCGGCCTTCCTGTTGCTGTACCCGTTCACGAAACGTTTCACGTTTCTCGCCAACCCCATGTTGGGCTGGGCACTGGCCATCGCCCCGTCTGCGGCCTGGATAGGGGTACGAGGTTCGCTTGGTTGGGAGCCGGTCATGCTCTCGGCGGGCGTCGCGCTGTGGGCGGGCAGTTTTGACATCATCTACCACACGCAGGACTTCGAGTTCCAAAAGGCGCACGGCCTGCACTCGGTGGCAGAGCAGTTCGGTGTTCGGCCCGCGTTCTACATAGCACGGGTCATGGACGTCGCGGCGGCGGGGATTCTGCTCGGTCTGGGGCTGGGGATGGGCCTGGCATGGCCCTTCTACCTTGGACTGTCGGCTGCAATATCAGGCCTCGCTTACAAACACAGCCTGGTTTCCCCCGACGACATGTCTCGCATGGGGATGGCATTTTTTAGGATTAACGCCTACGTCTCAGGCGCGGTGTTCGCCGGTACCCTCGTGGCCGTGCTTATCTGATGCACCCGTCTCAAGGTCAGAGGCCCGTGGTCGTCGGCATCACCGGTGCCAGCGGGTCGGTACTGGCGCGAGAAACTATCGAACTACTGCTGGCGAATGACGTCCCTGTAATGGCCGTAGCGTCGTCTGCCGCCCGACTGGTGTGGGCCGAAGAGATGGACGAGACCCTTGGTGAAGCACTAGAGCGCTGGGGCGACATGGGCGAGTTCACCCACTACCCGGTGGGAGACCTGCGGGCCCCTATAGCCTCCGGTACTTTCCCGACTGCGGGTATGGCAGTCGTGCCGTGCTCCATGGCTTCGGTGGCGGCCATCGCACGCGGCCACGCCGATAACCTGCTACGGCGAGCCGCCGATGTAACGCTGAAGGAGAAACGCCCGCTGGTAGTCGTTCCTAGAGAGTCTCCTCTCAGCGTCATTCACCTGCGCAACCTGACCGACCTGGCGGCCGCAGGGGCCACGGTTGTGCCACCGGAGCCAGCGTTCTACCTCTCTCAGCGCACCGTCGAAGACGTCGTATCGTTCGTGGCTCACCGGGTGGTCAAGGCACTGGGCATAATCGATGACCTGCCCGAAGAAATGCAGTACTCTGGGCCTTCGGAGGAATACAAATGAAATTTGGCGTCGCCGTCACCAACGCGATCAACCCGGAAATCACGCCCGCTGGCCAAGCAGACTACGCGGCCCGGCTCACACTGGCCGCCGAAGAGAGCGGGCTCGACTCGGTATGGGTCGCCGAACGCACGGTCTACCCGACCGATATCATGGCCCGGTACCCACACATGTTCAGCCCTCACCACTCGCGCCCTGACTCGCAGCGGGTGCTGGAGGCGACGACCACGCTCGCGTATCTCGCGGGCATTACCGAGCGGGTTCGCCTGGGCTTCAGCATCCTTTGCCTGCCGTTCAGGAACCCGGTGCTCAACGCCAAGACTGTCGCCACCATAGACGTCATCTCTGGAGGTCGGGTGAACTTCGGCGTTGGCACGGGCTGGATGCGCGAGGAGTTCGAGGGCATCTTCGCCGACTACGAATCCAGGGGCGCCGTCACCGACGAACATCTTGAGATATTCATAGCGGCCTGCGCTTCTGACGTACCGGCGTTTGCCGGTAAACATTTCTCCGTGTCAGGCAACATCTTTTTCCCCAGGCCGCTGCAACGCCCGCACCCACCCATATGGGTAGGCGGCAAGACAGAGGCGGCACTGCGCAGGGTAGCAACCTACGGAGATTACTGGAACGGTATTTTTGTGACACCGCCTGAAGTGCAGGCCCGGCTCGCCCGGCTCGACGAGCTGTGCGAAGAGCGGGGCCGTGACAGGTCTGAAATAGGCGCGGCCATAACCATGAACCTGAACCTGACGGACCGGACTATGGAAAACGGCGAGCGAGTGCTCATGACCGGCAGCGACGAAGAGGTGATGGACGACCTGCGCCGCTACGAAGAGGCCGGTCTAGATACCATGATCATCTCGGTCACCGGCAACAGCACCGACCAGACAGTCGACCTGCTGCGCCACTTCGCCCAGGACCTGGTACCTAAACTGTGAACAGGGCATGACTAATCCTGCATTCGACGCGTCACGAAGCGCGACAGACGGCTACCTGCGGCAACTCGCCGAGGAGGTCCCGCGCCTGCGCAACGAGGGCCAGGGGCGCGACGTGCTCGGACCCGTCGCAGGGCGGTCCGAAAGTGAGGACGTCGAGATAGGCCTCGACCGATTCTCCGAAGACCTTCTGCAACAATGGCTGGAACGCTCCGGCGCGAACGTCGACCTGTACTCCGAACACAGTCGTAGGCGTATCGGCGGCAGCGGCCCGGCGCCCTTTCTCATTACGTGCGACCCGTTCGACGGTTCCGGGCACTTCATGCGTGGGCTGCCCGCCGAGTGGTGGGGCGTATTGACCGTGTGGGAGCGCACCGGAGGCGATCTTACCCCGGTAATGGCGGGCGCGGTGGACATCAACCGGCGCGAGTTGTACAAAGCCGAAGGCTCGGCCATCACCGTCGAGGCACTGGACACGGGCGAGGTGAGCGAGGTGCGGCCGTCCCAGGCGCAATCGCTATCAAACGACTCCATCATCGCCGCTTACCTCATGAGCCCCCAGTACATACGTCTGTGGACATCCCGTTCCGCTGGACTGCTGGAGACGATGGAACGCGAATTCCCCGAAGCCAGGCTGTGGGCCGACGGCGGTGCTTGCAGCTACCCGTGGCTGGCCCGGGGGCTGACCCACGCATACGTCATGTACGACGAACCCCGCACCGAAATAGACCCCGGACTTGGGTTCGCCAGCGCCGGAGGATTCGCAGTTTATTGCGTATCGCCCGATGGTGATCTAAAGCCATATCGCTTCGAGCCTGAACGCTCCGCAGAGAGCGTCCCCTGGCTCATTGCTGCCTGTACACAGGCGTTGGCGAGAGACATAGCTCGTCTGGTTACCTCAGGGTAGTTACCGCCAAGAAATAGCAACGGATTTTCCATAATAGGGCACAAGTCCCTTGACGGACGGGGCCGGCGAAAATATAATTCTCGGGTTGGGGAAAACGAAGAGGGTTTTACACACGTAACACACCGAATCAGTTTTCTCAGTAGGACGGCTGGGATGCCCCTGTCGTCTTTTTTTGTGCACCTTAACAACTGAATCCTGTTAAACCGAGCAATTAGTTGAAGCAATTAGTTGAAAGCAATTAATTGAAAGAAATGAACTACTTACTAGTAGATGGGCCCCAATGTGGGTCAAGTTAGTAAGGGTCTACGGTGGATGCCTTGGGGCCAAGGACCGAAGAAGGGCGTAGCAAGACTGCGAAAAGCCTCGATCAGCCGTCTAGCGGGCTTAGTCGAGGATTCCCGAATGGGGAAACCCGTACAGGGTCATACCTGTACATCCCAATTTATTGGGAAGGTAAGTGGGCGAACTGAAACATCTAAGTAGCCCGAGGAATATAAATCAACAGAGATTCCCCTAGTAGTGGCGAACGAACGGGGAAGAGCCTAAACCTGTCAGGCTTAGTGGTCTGAGGACCTATGTCTGGCGGGGGTTGTAACACCTATCTGTCTTAACCTCAGAAAGAGACAACGAGTAAGAAATCCGTCTCCTAGCCGAAAGAGCCTGGAAAGGACTGCCGAAGAGGGTGAAAGTCCCGTAGGCGAAAGGCGACGGACTCGTGATGGAGTGTTGAGTACCACGGGACACGTGAAATCTTGTGGGAACCTGGGGGGACCACCCTCCAAGGCTAAATATCCTTGGCCACCGATAGCGAACAAGTACCGTGAGGGAAAGGTGAAAAGAACCCCGGGAGGGGAGTGAAATAGACCTGAAACCGTAGACCTACAAGCCGTAGGAGGCCTCTTCGGAGGTTGACTGCGTGCCTATTGAAGAATGAGCCGGCGAGTTAATTTAGGCAGCTAGGTTAAGGAATAGAAGTTCTGGAGCCATAGCGAAAGCGAGTCCGAATAGGGCGCGAGCCGTGCGGAGACGAGTCCGCTCTCGGCGCTCCTGATACCAAAGACCGACCCTTTCGGGGGAAAGTCCGAGGTTGAAGGCGCAAAGAAAGTGGCCGGATTTCCAATATGCATGGTGTGTTGTCTGGATTAGACCCGAAACCGTGTGAGCTACCCATGGCCAGGCTGAAGCCGCGATAATATCGCGGTGGAGGGCCGAACCCGTGTCTGGTGCAAAAGGCTGGGATGAGCTGTGGGTAGAGGTGAAATGCCAAACGAACACGGAGATAGCTGGTTCTCCCCGAAATGCATTTAGGTGCAGCCTTCAGGGAGTTACAGGGAGGTAGGGCACTGGATGAGCTAGGGGGCGTAAGCTTACCGAACTCAACCAAACCACGAATGCCCTGTAATGATCCTGGGGAGTGAGACAGTGGGGGATAAGCTCCATTGTCGAAAGGGAAACAGCCCAGATCGCAGGCTAAGGTCCCCAAGTGTGTGTTAAGTGTTAAAGGAAGTGGGAATACTAAAACAGCTAGGAGGTTGGCTTAGAGGCAGCCATCCTTTAAAGAGTGCGTAATAGCTCACTAGTCGAGGATTTCCGCGCCGAAAATGTAACGGGGCTAAAACACACCACCGAAGCCGCGGGACTTCCACTTTATGTGGGAGTCGGTAGGGGAGCGTTGCCAGTGCAGAGAAGCAGAACTGTGAGGTTCTGTGGAGCGCTGGGAAGTGAGAATGCCGGCATGAGTAGCGACAATCCTGGTGAGAATCCAGGACACCGAAAGCCCAAGGTTTCCTACGCAACGCTGATCGCCGTAGGGTAAGTCGGGCCTAAGCCGTAGCGCAGTAGCAAAGGCGATGGACAACGGGTCAAAATTCCCGTACCACCGCAGTATCGTTTTAAGGTAAAGGGGGGACACGGAAAGGTAGGCAGAGCGCACCCATCGGACATGGTGCGTTTACCATCGAAGGCCATGTTGGGATAGGCAAATCCGTTCCAACGTTATGAGCTGAGGGTGGCGAAAACTTCAGGGCTTACGCCCAGGGGAATTCTGTTGATCCTATGCCGTCAAGAAAAGCCTCGTTGCTAGATACTGTGGTGCCCGTACCGCAAACCGACACAGGTGGGCAGGGGTAAGTGTCCCAAGGTGAACGAGATAACCCTCGTTAAGGAATTCGACAAATTAACCCCGTAACTTCGGGATAAGGGGTGCCCGAGAGGTGATATCCACTAGCTGGATTGACGCCTTATCGGGCCGCAGTGAAGAGGCTCAAGCGACTGTTTATCAAAAACACAGGTCTCTGCTAAGCCGAAAGGCGATGTATAGGGGCTGACGCCTGCCCAGTGCCGGAAGGTTAAGGGGACTGGTTAGCGACTCTTCGGAGAAGCGAAGCTAGGAACCGAAGCCCCGGTGAACGGCGGCCGTAACTATAACGGTCCTAAGGTAGCGAAATCCCTTGTCGGGTAAGTTCCGACCCGCACGAATGGCGTAACGACTTGAGCGTTGTCTCAACGAGGGGCTCGGTGAAATTGCATGGCCGGTGAAGATGCCGGCTACCCGTGACAGGACAAAAAGACCCCGTGGAGCTTTACTGTAGCTTGGCACTGGATCGAGGTTGCTGATGTGTAGGATAGGCGGGAGACTGTGAACCCTTGGCGCTAGCTGAGGGGGAGTCGCCCTTGAAATACCGCTCTTCTGCGATTTTGACCCTAACCTCGATAAATTCGAGGGACCGTGCCTGGTGGGCAGTTTGACTGGGGCGGTCGCCTCCTAAAATGTAACGGAGGCGTTCAAAGGTTCCCTCAAGGTGGATGGAAATCACCTGTAGAGTGCATTGGCATAAGGGAGCTTGACTGTGAGACCTACAAGTCGAGCAGGGACGAAAGTCGGACAAAGTGATCCTACGGTTCCGAGTGGAAGGGCCGTGGCTTAACGGATAAAAGCTACCCCGGGGATAACAGGCTGATCTCGCCCAAGAGTTCACATCGACGGCGAGGTTTGGCACCTCGATGTCGGCTCGTCGCATCCTGGGGCTGAAGAAGGTCCCAAGGGTCCGTCTGTTCGCCGGTGAAAGCGGCACGCGAGCTGGGTTCAGAACGTCGTGAGACAGTTCGGTCTCTATCCGTCATGGGCGCAGGAAATTTGAGGAGAGCTCTCCCTAGTACGAGAGGACCGGGAGGGACAGACCTCTGGTGTACCGGTTGTTCCGCCAGGAGCATCGCCGGGTAGCTAGGTCTGGATGAGATAAGCGCTGAAAGCATCTAAGCACGAAGCCAACTCCAAGATTAGATTTCCCATCCGACTTCGGTCGGGGTAAGGCCCCCGGTAGACTACCGGGTTGATAGGCCACAGGTGTAAGGCCAGTAATG
>CAUZIR010000087.1:0-6892 GCA_963579815.1 Dehalococcoidia bacterium | reverse complement strand
ACTGGAAGAACGGCAGCAGTCGTTCAGGAGGCTCACCTTTCTCCAGACGACCCAGTGTCTCGACTAGCAGCTCGTACACCTCCCGTCCGTGGGCGTCGGGCGGGCCGTGGCCCTCGGGCATGGCGAAGCCGTCGGCCAGCTCTGCCAGGAACATTCCGGCAGAGACGCGGTCTAGGTCGTCCCGCAGGGCTGGGTAGCCGTTGAGGCACTGCGCCTCGGAAACGACGTCTAGGCTACGGCCCTCGGCCACCGATACCTCTACGTGGTTGAGTAGTTCGAGGTGGCCGGTCAGCCTGCTGTTCAACCGCCGAACACCCTTTGCCACGGCCCGTATCTGGCCGTACTCGGGGGACAGCATGGTGATGATTCGGTCGGCTTCGCCCAGGGGCGACTGCCTTACCACCACGGCTTCAGTCTTATAGATTCGGGGCTTGGCCATGCTCTTTGTGTGCCCCGGCCCAGCGGGCCCAGACTTAGACCAGGTTTAGAAGGGTTGGCGGCCGTCCATCGCCCGGCTCAACGTAACTTCGTCAGCGTACTCCAGGTCGCCGCCCACCGGCAGGCCGCGCGCGGGTCGGGTAATACGCGTCCCCAATGCCTCGAGAAGTCGCTGCAGGTACATGGCGGTGGCTTCGCCCTCCACGTTGGGGTTGGTGGCGATGACGATCTCCTCAACCCCGTCTACTTTGAGGCGTTCGAGAAGGGGCCTTATTTTCAAATCGTCCGGTCCGACACCATTGATGGGCGAGATGACCCCGTGTAGCACGTGGTAGAGCCCGTGGTATGACCGGGTCCGCTCCAGCGCCCTGACGTCGAGCGGCTCCTCTACGACGCAGATGCGCGCGCGGTCCCTGCTGGCGTCCACGCAGATGGCGCAGGGGTCGGACTCGGTTATGTCGAAGCACTGGCCACACAGGCCGATCCGGTCCTTGACTGCTCCGATGGCCTCGGCCAGGCCACGGGCCTCGTCGGCGGGCATGCGGATCAGATAATAGGCCAGTCGCTGGGCCGTTTTAGGTCCTATGCCAGGCAGTTTGTGTAGCTCGTCAACGAGACGGCTTACCGGTCCGACTTCACTACGCCCGGATTGGGTCACGTGGCTTTAGGTGAGTCCCGGTATATTCAGGCCGCCGGTTATCGCGCCCATGCGGCTGGACGCCATTTCCTGAGCCCGATCCAGCGCGTCGTTGACCGCTGCCGCCACGAGGTCCTGCAACATCTCCAGGTCGTCTGAGGCGACCTCCGGGTCGATCTGTATCGATTCGAGGTGCATCTTTCCGGTGACCACCGCCTTGACCACGCCGCCTCCGGCGCTCCCTTCGACGGTCGCGCTCTCCAGCTCATCCTGCATCTGGGCCATCTGCTTTTGCAGTTGCTGAGCCTGTTTCAGGAACTTCTTGTTCAAGCGTTCACCTCGTCGTCGCCGGGGTTGTCGTTGGGGGTGTTTTCATTGGGCTCGGCGAGAGTCTCAGAAACGACCTGGGCTCCCATCGCCTGGGCTGCCCTAACAAGGGGGCTATTGCGTGCCGCGCTCGTCTTGGCACCGGTCTCGGCACCTGCCGTCAACTCAACCCGTACATCATAAGGCTTGCCCATTACACGGGCAAAAGCGTCGTGCACAAGCTTGCGGCTGGTCGGGTTTTCGAGCTCGTGCTGCATTCTCTCTTTATGAGACGCGTGTGGGAATCTCAGGGTTACCACGTCGCCCGTGACTTCACGGGCGTTGCTTGCCATGAGCAGTGCCTTGAGGTTGAATTTGTCGCCTTTTTGGAAGCGTAAAGAAGACGTCAGCGACTCCCACTGCGCCTCCAGTCGTTCTGCCGGCTCGGACGGCAGGTCAGCCTCAGCGACCGGCTGTGGGTCCGTGCTGCGCGGCCTTCGTGCGGGGCCGGGCGCCTGGACTGTTTTAGAAGTCGTTTGCGCTACCGGTGCGGCCTGTTTCACGGGTGCAGGCTGGGGTGCCGGTGCAGCATAGTTTGCCGGGGCCTGAGCCTGGGACCGGGCGGCTGGCTGCAGGCGTGCGGGTGCAGCTGCTGCCGGTACTTGGGGCCGGGAGCTCTCTCCGCCAGGTACATGCTCGGGCACCAGGCCAGCTTCTACTATGGCCAGTTCGAGCGGCAGGGTGGACGAAGGGTCCTGACGCAGATCGGCCGCTGTCAGTCGTTTTATCGTCCGGACTATGGCCCGCGGTTCGGAGGCCGCCGCCAGCGCCTTTATCTGGGCCGCCGCCTCGTCTGTGTAGCCGGGGTCGATTTCCGCACCGCTGCTCATCAACAGGACGCTGCGCAGGTGATCGACGATTCCGCGGTGCAGTTGGCGCAGGTCGCTCCCCTGGGCCGCCACCTCGTTCACGGTGCGCAGGGCTTCTGGTGTCTTGCCGTCGAGAATCTGCGCCGCCAGTGTCAGGGACGCCTCGTCGCCGCCCATGTTCAGCAAGTCCCGCACATTCTTTTCGGTGACGGGAGGGTCGTAGGACACGATTGCCTGCTCGAGCAGGTTGACCGCGTCTCTCAGTCCGCCATTGGCGGCCCGGGCAACTAGTTGGAGTGCGGCAGGTTCGGCCTCGACGCCCTCGCCGGTGCAGATGTGCGCCAGCCGACCGGCTATGTCATTGAGCGTAATTCTGCGGAAGTCGAAGCGCTGGCACCGCGATGAAATGGTCGGTGGAAGCTTGTGAGCTTCGGTCGTCGCCAGGACGAACGCTACGTGCGCCGGGGGCTCTTCCAGCGTCTTGAGCAGGGCGTTGAAGGCCTGCTCGGTGAGCATGTGAGCTTCATCGACTATGTATATCTTTCGTTTGGCCTCGGCCGGGGTGTACTGCACCCGCTCCCGCAGATTTCGTATGTCGTCAATACCCCTGTTACTGGCCGCGTCTATCTCTATCAGGTCGAGGGCCCGCCCCTCGTTTATGGAAGTACACATGGTGCATGTGTTGTCCGGCTCACCGCCCTGGGGAGACAGGCAGTTGACGGCCTTGGCGAATATACGCGCGGTGGACGTTTTGCCGGTCCCGCGGGGCCCGCAAAACAGGTACGCATGGGCGACCCGGTCACCGGCGATGGCTCGTAGCAGGGTAGTGGTCGTCGTGGGCTGGCCCACCACATCAGCGAACGCCGCCGGCCGCCACTTTCTGTACAGGACTTGGCTCATGCCCCTTGTGCTTCCATGCAGAGTCCCTTGGTGCTGAGGAAAATCTGACTCATACGGGGTACTCAACGGGAATTGCCGACGCCGTTGGCCCGAGCATTGCGATGAGCAAGCGCCTGTGCTCGGCCTCCATGTCGGTCCGCTCTCCGGGCTCTTCGTGGTCGTGACCCATGAGGTGCAAGATACCGTGTGCTAGCAAAAAGGCAACCTCTTCGGAGGTTCCCCGGGCGTTGCTCGCCGCCTGCCTGACCGACTGTGGTCCAGAGATGATCACCTCGCCAATGGATGTGTCTTCGTCGTTGCCGGGGGGCAAAACGAAGTCACCGTCCCCGTTGGACCCGGCAGGCCCAGTCGCGGACCCAGGGGTCATATCTGGGGCGAACGACAGCACGTCGGTGGTTTCGTCTAGCCCCCGGTGTCGTAGGTTGAGTTCGCGCACCGTCTCGTCGTCGGTCACTACAATCTCCATTGTCGAGTCACCGGGTAGTGTAAGGGCTGTAAGGGCCCGGTCGGCAAGGTCTGCTAGCCAGGCCTCGGGGAGGGCCTCGAGGTGGTCCTGGTGCACCGCTACCATGATTGGTCTAGGAGGCAGGGTCTGGCTCCAAAAGTTGGCTTGGGCGTCGGACAAAAAAGAGCACGACGACGCATTTGAACGCCGAAATTATATTCCGAAGGGGCGACCAGCAGGGACGGTCAGCGGGAGCGGGAGTAAGTGGCGTCGGTAGCCCGGTAGCCGGGGGCTACGAGCAGAGCCGCACGTTCGCACCGTTGGTGCTCACGTGGTAGGTGTACGTCTGGCCCAGGTGGGTCAGTTCGACGGAGTAACCTGCCGTCACGACCTGGGCGTGCTCGCCCTCGGCCGGGCAGCCCAGTGAGGTGTCGCCCCACTCATCGGCCGTCACCCTTAACAGGATGGGGTCGCCCTCATCAATCTCCAGCAGGCCCGCGAGGTCTGCCCTGGCGGCGTCCGAGACTATCTGCTCGTCTGAACCGGCCTCGAATTGCAGGCCGCTCAGGTCAGCGCCGTCCTCGATGAAGTCACCGGGAGACTGGAGGAATGCGAACAGGTCGCTGTCTGCGGGCAGCACCACGGTGGTGTTGGTGGTGAGGAAGTTTTTGTATGCCTCAAGCGTGCGCTGGAAGCGGTAGAACTCGGGGTCCTGCTCCAGGGCGGCGGCGAAGATGGAGACGGCCTCGGCCTCTCCGATACCCCGCAGGATGTTGGCGTCTCGCTCGGCCTCAGCGCTGATGATTGTGACCCGCCGGTCGACGTTGGAGCGAATCTCCAGGTCCTGCTTGGCGCCGTCGGCCCGTTCGGCGTCGCCGATTCGTTTTCGCTCGGCCTGCATACGGGCGTAAACGGCCGTGGCGATCTCGCTGGGGAAGTCCGCCCGCTTTATGCGGACGTCGACGGTCTCAATGCCGAACTCGGCCAGCTTCGGTATCACTGCCAGGCGGACCTGATTCATGATTTCCTGCCGGTTGTTTTTTATGATGTCTATCTGTTCGTCGTTTGCCACCTGCTGGCGCAGTTCGGAAGCGACGATGTCGTTGCCTCTTGTGATGGCCCTCTGCTGGCTCTGGACCGTCTGTCGGAACAGTAGCGGATCGACGATACGTCCAATGGCGTAGGCGTCCACAACCAGACGCCTCTTGTCAGAGGTGATCAGCGCGTCCGGGTTGGCGTCGAACAGCGTTAGGCGCTTCTCGTAGTAGATGACGTTGTCCACGAACGGCGTCTTAGATTTCAGGCCGGGCGTGGTGATGGTCTGCTTGACCTCTCCGAACCGGGTGACGATGGCCACCTGCGTTTCGTCCACAGAGAAGAACGCCTGGGGCCCGAGTATCCCGGCGAGGATTACCAGTACGAGGAACAGTATTGCGTATTTGTTGAGTGTCATCGTTTATGGCTCCAGCGGACCGAACGAGCTGTTCGTGCCTTCGGTGCCATCGTTGGTCAGGGGCAGGAACTGCAGCAGGTTGCCGCCTGAGTCGCCGTCGATTATGTACTTGGTTATGCCGGGCAGGATCGTTTCCATGGCTTCGAGGTAGAGCCGCTGCCTGGTCACGTTCTTGGACTTG
Organism: Dehalococcoidia bacterium; assembly: GCA_963579815.1. Lineage (GTDB taxonomy): Bacteria > Chloroflexota > Dehalococcoidia > Lucifugimonadales > UBA2962 > CAUZIR01. The sequence goes on along the minus strand of CAUZIR010000087.1, from coordinate 1,663 downwards.
CGGTACTCGGCCAGTACGGCGAGGAAGCGCGCGGACTCACCGGTTGCGTCGGCCACCTTCTCCTGCTTGAACGCCTCTGCCAGTTCCAGCACTCGCTGCGCCTCACCCAGCGCCCTGGGCAGGACGTCCGCCTCGTAGGCCTGGGCCAGGTTGACTATGCGCTCTTTGTCCTCACGGGCCCTGACGACGTCGTCGAAGGCGTCCTGCACCTGCGAGGGGGGCCGCACGTTCTGCAGCTTAACCTCGGTTACGTTTATGCCCGTTTCGTACAGGTCGAGAAGTCGCTGTAGCTCCGCCCGTGTATCGGACTGGACAGACTCTTTCTCTGTTGTGAGTACGTCGTCGATGATGCGCTGGCCAACGACTAGACGCAGTGCGGACTCGGCCGCGCCCTTGATCACTGCTCCACCGGGGTCTACGACCCGGAACAGGAAGTCCTCCACGTCTTTGACGTTGTACTGGACCAGTAGCTGAACGTCGACGATGTTGGTGTCGCCGCTGATCATGAGCGACTCGATCGGAATGGGGGTGTTGCCCCGGACGCCCAACTCAAGTCGGCGAATTTCATCTACCTGCACGATAGCCCTGGTCCCAATAGGGGCCGGGAAGTACCAGTGCAGTCCAGGCTCGGTGCCTCCGATGAAGGCGCCGGAGTCGCCTCGCTGGTAAACACCGAAGTGACGCAGGGCGGCCTGCTCACCTGGCTGGACGGAGTAGAAACCCGTACTGACCCAGATGATGGCCGCCACGATGAAGATGCCGAAGATAAAGAGTCCCAGCCCACGGCCGCCCACTTTGGAGCCGCCGTCTTTACCGCCAAACAGCGACCGTAGCTTCTCGGCTACCTGGTCGAAGTTGATCTCTGGTTGTTCTTGCTGGTTGGGGTTCATGAGTTAAAAATGGGGGCCGACGACCCGATTCACCGGGTGCGGGCAAGCTTGTTACGCTCGGCCGTTGTGGGGCCGATGGCGACGCGGACGATGTTATCACGTTGTTGTCTGAGGGTGTCTAGTTCGGAGATGAAGTCGGCGTAGTTGGAGTTTGACGCTACCTGGCCGATAAAAGACCCAAGGTTTGCCGACAGTTCCCGGTACTCCCGCACCTGTCCCCCCACCGGGCTTACCGACGCGCCACTCTCAGCGTAGGTGCCGTGGAACGCGAAGTAGGCCTGGTTCAGCTTGCGAATGTTAAAGCCATTGGCCACGAATATCAGCCGACGGCTCTCCATGTAGGCCTCGGCCTCAGCAATCTTGCTCTCAGCTAATAGCTCGTCTGCCCGAAGCCGGGTCGTGCGCATCTCGCCCTGAAAATCAAAGATGTTCTCGTGTGCTTCGTCTGCAATAGACGACAGGCTCTTGTTGGGTTCGTCTGCAATAGACGACACCGGGATTACGCCACCTAGTTTTATGAAGGCGCGGTCACCGATTTCTCGTCCCGCAAGGTCGGCTACCGTCTCGTTAAGTGTCTGCATATCCCCCGAGTCGAACATGTTGAAGCCGAGCGGCCTGAAGAACAGGTAGTGGTGCAGCCATTCGTGCGCGGCTATCTGCAGAGTCCACCTCAGCCCCCTGTCGTTGAAGACGGAAGCCGGGTAGGTGGCCACTCCTCCGATGGGTATAACGAGCGCCGAGAGATTTTGTTGGGCCGCCAGTTCATCTTCTAT
>CAUZIR010000086.1:0-6956 GCA_963579815.1 Dehalococcoidia bacterium | reverse complement strand
GTCGAGGACACGGAATCCGGCTTGCCCCACTTCGCGCAGGGCATGGTGCGCGAGTTCACCGTCCAGTAGGCCCGGGCGTGTGTCGGACGCCAGAAGCCTCAGGGGCTGCGGTAGACCATCACCCCGTCTACCAGCGGCGGCTCGACCACCCGGCCGCCCACCGCCCACACGCCGCCGTCGGGGTCTATCCACACGGTGTGGAACGCTTCCGAAAGCGTTATCCCCGTCTCGACACGTTCCCATGACCCGCCATCCCAGCGGGCAACGGTGCCTCCGACGCCCACGGCGTAGCCAACGCGTTCAGCCATGCGCACGCCAATAATGTGCGGCGTGCCCTCGGGGGTGATGTCGGCCCACTCTTTGCCGTCGTACTCCAGCAGCCGACCGTTCGCACCTGAGCCACCGACTGCCACGATCACGTCTGAGTTGCCGTGCACCGTGAACAGGCTTCGTGCGGTCTCGGTCGCCGTTCGCGTGACTTGACCGTCTTGGAAGCGCAGGGCCACCCCGCCGGTGCCGATCACCCAGACGTCGTCGGCCGACGGCCCCCAGACCTTGAACATGGAGTGGGCCTCGGCCAGGTCTGCCGGGAAGCCCTCGGCGTCGCTCCAGCGCCCACCGTCGTAGCGCCACACGAACGCACCGTCGGACACGTTGCCGCCTACCGCCCAGAGATTATCGGGCGCCGTTCCCCAAATGCCGAATACGGTTCCCCGGCCGGGCGTTTCCATCAGGTCGAGACGATCCCCCTCTCGGCGCAGGATCATGCCGTTCTGCCCGCCTAAGTACACAGGCCCATCTGGAAAACCGAACACCCACCAAAGGTCCCCGGTGCGGCCGGTCTGAATACGCGACCATGCCGTTCCGTCGTAGTGGAACACCAGTGGCCCCGTGCCGTCTTTCGGGTCAGCGCCGACGGCCCAGATGTCGTCTGTGTCCGTGCCCCAAATGGAGATGAGCGCGGCGGGGAGCCCGGCGTCTACGACAGTCCACCGGCCCGTCTCGTCTATCGGGCCGCCGCCCCCAGAACAGGCTGCGGCCAGGGCCATGATGATTGGCAGCCAGACAAACGGGGCGGCTTTCAGTTGGGAGAGTCGGGTCATCGGGAACTTGCCTATGCCGAGGTGTTTATTTCGATTGGCCGACGTCGGCGACGCTTGCGCGCCGGGCGGGGCGAGCGGCCTTCGGCAACATTGTCGCGTGCCCGGTCCCACATGCGGCAAAACGAGCACACCTCCGTCGTGGTGGCCTGGCCGCACTGGAGGCACTCGCGTAGCTCGTGGTCGTCCGTGTCGGCTAATCCAAGAGCGGGCTGCACCTTTTCAATGAACTGCAGCAGGAAATTGTGCTTGGTGCCGGGTGAGTGCAGTTCCAGAGCGGCCAACGCCTCTTTGTACCTGATAGATGTCGCACCAAACGCGTTCGGGCACTCCTGCGACTCGTAGTCGATGCCGCTGAGCAACGCGTACGCAGCCGTCTCTCTCTCGGTGAGGGTGTACAACGGCTTAACCTTCTTCACCAGTTTTGGCCCAGCAGAAGACGAGGCTTCCAGCACGGGCGACTGGCGGGCCAGGTACCCCGTCTGCCAGCGCAGAACGTTGCCGAACAGTGTGGCCGCCTCGTCGTCCAGGTTGTGTCCTGTGGCCAGCACGTCGAACCCTCGTTCAGCGGCCTCGCGGTTCATCACGTAGCGCTTGCTCAGACCACACCCTGAACAGGCGACTCTGCCGGTGTTCAGAGCCAGCTCGGGGATGCCCATCCCGTAGGTCTCGGCCAGGTCGATGACGATAAGATCGAGGCCTCGCTCGTTAGCGAAATTGACGGTCTTTTCGTGGGACGAGCCGGAGTATTCGCCTATTCCCAGCTGAATGTGCAGGCCGGTCACTTCGTAGCCCTGTCGCGACAACAGATCCCAAAGCACCAGGCTGTCTTTGCCCCCGGAGACCGCCACCAGCACCCTGTCGTCGGGGTCCAGCATCTTCTTGCGCCGAACGGCATTGACGACCTGGCTGTCGAAGTAGGAAACGAAGTGCTGTTTACAGAAGGACGAGTTATGCCGCCGCAGGTCTATGACGGATCGCTCCTGGCAGTTGATGCAGCGCATTAGCCCCCCGAAATCGCCGAGACGATCTCCACGGTGTCCTCCTCGGAAATATGGCGGTCACCGGTGACCAGTTCGCCATTTACAACGACGAGATGCGACTCGGGGTTGAGGTCCAGCTTGCGCAGCAGCTGGTCGACCAGCTTCACGCCCTGCACATCTAACTCGCGTCGCTGCGGGTTCCGAATCTGTACTTTCATGAAGCTACTTCGGGCATGAGGAGATCATAACGCCCCGTACCTAGATGGAGCGATCCCATGTTGGGCCGGAGCTATCAGGCACAGGACGTGCACTTATGGGGCCGGGCCGCTATCGGTTGGGCGTTACGACCATGACACCGTCGCGCACGGGCAGCAGCACGTGCCTCACCCGGGCATCGGTCTTCACGTGGTCGTTAAGCGCCGCTATCGCCTTATCAGAGGTGCGTTTGGGGTCGAGCACGGTTCCGCCCCACAGGGTGTTGTCTATTGCGATGATGCCGGTGGGCGAGAGCAGCTCCATCGCCCGGTCGTAGTAGGCGATGTAGTTTTCCTTGTCAGCGTCGATGAACACCAGGTCGAACGGCGCTTCCAGTGTTGCCATGGTCTCCAGCGCCGGCCCGAACCGCTGGGTAATCTTGCCGGCCAGGGGGCCTTGCTCAATGTGGTGCCGGGCGAACGCACCGGTCTCCTCGTCGATGTCGCAGGTAATCAGTTCGCCGTCTTCGGGTAGCGCCGCCGCCATCATTTGGGCCGAGAACCCGGTAAACGTACCGATTTCCAGTATCCGTTTTGCGCCCACGGCCAGGGCGAGAATTTGTAGCAGGGTTCCCTCAATGGGCCCCGACAGCATGCCCGCATCGTCGCGGGTCTCGTTCGTGGCGTGCAACAAAGCGTTCATGTGCGGCGGCAGTGCCGTCGTGTGATCGACCGCGTACTTCTCTATCTCCGGTGAAACCATGGTCAACGTCATGTTCGTTCTTGCCCTTTCGTTTTCGCTCGGAACTGGGAATTCAGGGTTCGACACTGTAATCATAGCGGTAAGGTCCACTGGCCGACCCGGCTGCCGGAATTGATTTTCACAACCCAACGCCCTAGCCTAGCCGCATGTACACGGCATACCTGAACGGGGAGTGGATTCCATCGGACGGAGTCAGCATCGGCTGGGCCGACCGCGGGTTCCGCTTCGGAGACACGGTGTTCGACGCTGCCCGCACCTACAACGGGCGCATATTCAAGCTTGACCGCCACGTGGATCGACTCTACCGGTCGCTCAAGTACGTTCGTATCGACCCCGGCCTGACCGAAGAGGCTTTCGGGGCAGTCGTTGAGCAGACTGTCGAGCGCAACAAAGACCGGCTGAACGAAGACGGCGACTTCCAGATATACATGTTCGTCACCCGGGGCCCCGGCCGTTTCGCTGTGGACGCCGGGCCGCCCTCTGTAGGCGTCGTCGCTTACCAGTTGCCGTTCTGGCGTATGGCTCCGTTTCTGGAAGCCGGGGCCCATGGCGTCATTGCGCGGTCGCGCTCGTACTCTTCGGAAATGCTGGAAGGCAAACTCAAGCACCAGAGCCGCCTGAACATGGAGCTTGCCGAACTCGAAGTAGCCGACATCGACCCCGAGGCCTTCGCCATTTTGCTGGACCGCGACGGCAACTTAACTGAAGGCACGTTCAACTCCGTGTTTATGGTGAGCGGGGGAGTGCTGCGCACGCCCAAAGACGACTCCATATTGCAGTCGATATCTCGGGAGACGGTGTTGGAACTCGCCGCCCAACTGGGCATCCCCACGTCGGAGGAGCCGCTGCAGCCGTACGACCTGTACACAGCGGACGAGGCGTTCTTCACGTTCACCGGTCCCGGCGTGCTGCCCATGACGAAGGCTGACCACAGGCAGGTCGGCGACGGAACTCCCGGCCCGATCACCCGCCAACTATTAGCCGCATGGTCAGAAATGGTCGGCCTCGACGTGATCGACCAGGCCAACCGCTACTGGAAGCCCTAGTTCGCCCCCAGGCTTGCCGTTATACTAGTTCGCCTCAGATGCGGTTTTCTGGGATAATCGCTGAAAACATGCTGAATAACACGGAGGTTTCGTAATGTCAGACGGACTGGTCGCATACATGAACGGGGAGTGGATCGACTCCGACGATGTGAAGATCGACCGGCGTGACCGGGGCTTCCGGGTCGCCGACACAGTGTTCGACGTCGCCCGTACGTTCGATGGCGTCATCTACCGCAAAGCGCAGCACCTCGACCGGTTCTACCGCTCCCTCAAGTTTGTCCGTATCGACCCGGGTCTGACCATGGAAGAGATGGGCGACATCTGGGAGGAGTCGGTCGAGCGCAACCGCCACCTTCTGCCCGAAATGGGCGATTTTTATATTTACCCCTTCGTGACCAGGGGTCCTGGCCGCTGGGCGTACGACGCGGGGCCTCCGACCGTCGTTGTCGACACCTACCAGGTCGACTTCGACCGCTTCGCCCACCTCTACGACGACGGGTCGCACGGTGTCATCGCGAAGACCCGCAGCTACCCATCGACCTCTGCTGAGCCGAAGGTCAAGCATCACAGCCGCATGAACTTCAACATGGCCGAGTTGGAGGCGGGGGACGTGGAAGACGGCGCCTACCCGATACTTTTGGACCAGGAAGGCAACGTAACTGAAGGCACCGTGAACAGCGTCTTTCTTGTCACGAACGGCGTCATAAGAACGCCTGGCGACAGCGCCCTGTTGCAGAGCGAGTCCCGCGCCAGCGTCTTCGAGCTTGCCGAGGCACTGGGCATCCCCTGCGTGCAGGAGGCCGTTCAGCCTTACGATGTCTACACTGCGGACGAGATGTTCGTCACCTTCACCGGTCCCGGTGTGCTGCCCATGACCAAGGTGGACAGGCGGGACATCGCCGACGGCAAGCCCGGCCCCATAACCCAGCAGCTAATGGCGGCCCTGAGTGAGAAGGTGGGAGTAGACATTCCGGGACAGGCCCAGAGGTTCGCCCAGTCGTCGACCTAGTATTGCCTGGCCGCCCATGGCGATAGAGTTCCTGGAGCACGCCGAGGTCTTTCGAGACGAGTTCACGACCACGCTGCGTGACCTCGTTGAGATCGAGTCGTTCAGTCACGATAAGGTGGGGGTCGACACCCTTGGTGCATACGTGGCCAACCGGCTCCGGGAGGCCGGGGCTTCGGTCGAATGCCGGCGCCAGAACGAGGTTGGCGATCACCTGATCGCGACGCTGGGCACCGGCGATACGCAGGTGCTGGTGCTCGGCCACTTGGACACGATTTGGCCGCCCGGGACACTCCGGACCTTCCCGTTCCGTGTCCAGGGCGGTAGCGCCTACGGCCCTGGTGTGTTCGACATGAAGTCGGGTCTGGCGATCACCATTCACGCCCTCAAGAGCCTGGCTGATCTCGATCGGGTCCCCGACCGGCGCATCGCGGTGCTGCTGACCACGGACGAGGAGATTGGCTGCGGCACCTCCCGCGGACTCATCGAGGAGATGTCACGGGAGAGCGAGTTCGTCCTCTGCATGGAGGCGCCGCTCGGTCAGGGCGGTGCGCTCAAGACGGCTCGCAAGGCGCTGGGCATCTTGCGGGTCGTGGTCGAGGGGCGGGCCGCGCACGCAGGCAACGACCACAAAAAGGGGATCAGCGCGGTGGAGGAGATGGCCCACCAAGTGCTCCGACTGCACGCGCTGACGGACTACGAGCTTGGCACCACAGTCACGGTGGGCAGGGTCAACGGCGGCGTCGTGGGTAACCAGGTGGCCGGACGCGCCGAGGCGCTGGGTGACTTCCGTGTCAGCAACCATGAGGAAGAGCGGCGGGTGGTGGAGGCCATCAAGAGCCTGACGCCGGTGCTGCAGGGCGCTAGGGTCACAGGGTCGGCCGAGGTGAGCCGTCCGCTGATGCTGCCCTCCGCCGATTCGCGGCGCCTGTTCGGGCTCGCCGCCCTGACGGCCTCCGGCATCGGACTGGAGCTCATGGAGGCGAGCGCCGGCGGCGGCTCCGACGCGCAGTTCGCAGCCGCGCAGGGCGTGCCCGTGCTCGACGGCCTAGGCTGCCCCGGCGACGATATGTTCACCGAAGACGAGCACGTGGTGCTGGCGGGCATGGCCAGACGCGTGGCGCTGCTCGCCTCAATTCTCGAGGAGGTGCGCCTTTGATCAATACCGTCACCGGTCCGGTGAGCCCGGAGGACCTAGGCTTCACCATGGCCCACGAGCACGTGCTGGTCAGCTCCGCTGGTATCAATCACACCTTCCCCGAGCTGGTGGAGCGCGACCGTACCCGTGACAAGGCCATAGTACAGCTAACCGCCGCGAAGGCGGGCGGTCTGGGGACGATCATCGACGCCACGCCGATGGATCTCGGACGCGACGTCGCCCTTCTACGGGAGGTTTCGAAGGCCTCGGGCGTCAACATCGTCTGCGCTACGGGTGTCTGGTTCGATGTCCCGCGTACTTTCTGGCTGATGACGCCCGAAGAGATGGCGCGCCTCTTTGTCAGGGAGATCGAGGAGGGCATTGAGGGCACAGGCGCCCGGGCAGGGGTGATCAAGGTCGCCAGCCACATCGGCGGGGTGACGCCTCAGGCGGAGCTCGTGCTGCGGGCGGCCGCCATCACCCAACGTGAGACCGGCGTACCGATCACCTGCCACGCCTACGCACCCGAGCGGGTGGGTGACCGGCAACTCGACGTGCTGATCGACGCCGGCGTGGACCCGGGCCGCATCTATATCGGCCACTCGGACGACAGTGGTGACCTTGATTACTTGGTTGGAGTGGTGGAGCGGGGTGCCTGGCTTGGCCTAGATCACCTGACCTTCGGGCATCGCGACGGCGCACTGACACTGGAGCAGCGGCTGGCCA
>CAUZIR010000085.1:0-7087 GCA_963579815.1 Dehalococcoidia bacterium | reverse complement strand
AACGCGCTGTTCGGAGCAAACCCCGAGGTTGACTTCGTGGAGATATACGGCGCATTCGACGAGGACGTCGGACTGACCGGCGACGAGCTTGCCAGGGCTTACGCAGGCACGCACTCCGCCAGCGGGCTCCCCATTGTGAACATTGAATTTAACGGCGAGGGGGCCAGGCGCTTCGGCGAACTGACCCAGGAAATCGCCGGTACCACCGACCTGCTCGCCATTTTCCTCGACGACGAGGAGTTAATTGCGCCGGGGGTAACCCAGGCCATCACCGGCGGCGCGGCGTTCATCCAGGGCCGCGACTTCACCCCGGACAGGGCCCGCGACATTTCCCAGCTACTGGAAGCGGGCCGACTGCCCATCCCCATTGAGCTGGTACAGGAGCGGGACGTGGACGCCATTTTGGGGGCCGACTCCCTGCGCAAGAGCGTCTTTGCCGGGCTAATTGGCCTCGCCCTGGTTCTGGTCTTTATGGTCGCCTACTACCGGGTTCCTGGGCTAATAGCCGCCGTCGCGCTGGTCATCTATGGGGTGCTGATGCTGGCGATCTTCAAGATTCTGCCGGTCACCCTCACGCTGTCCGGCCTCGCAGCCGCCATCCTCTCGGTAGGCATGGCTGTGGACGCCAACATTCTTATATTCGAACGTATGAAGGACGAGCTTCGTGCCGGTCGCACGCTTCTCACTTCCATAAACATCGGCTTCAACCGCGCCTGGCCCGCCATTAGGGACGGCAACGTCTCGACGCTTATTACCTGCGCAATTCTGTTCTGGTTCGCCGACACGCTCGGTGCCACGGTGGTGCAGGGCTTCGCGGCCACGCTGGCCATCGGTGTGATGGTGAGCATGTTCTCGGCGATCGTAATTTCCAGGACGCTGCTGCGGCTGGTGGCGACGACGGCCCTCTCCACGAAGGTCAGCTGGTTCGCCCCCGTAGGCAAGAAGTTCTTGCCAGAGGGCAGCAAATAAGGACAGGGCAGCAGATAGAGCCAGGTTGCTGGTAGGCCGTACGAAGACAGGACTGCAAAGAGGAATTTAAACAGTGGACATAGTAGGAAAAAGAGGCTGGCTGTTCCTGATATCCGGCATATTGCTGGTACCGGGAATCGTCTTCCTCATCATCGCCCCCGGCCTGCGTCCGGGCATCGACTTCACCGGCGGTAGCACCGTCACCATCGAGTTCGCCGACACCATCGAGCAGGATGACCTGCGCAACAAGCTGGCAGAACTGAACGTGGACGACGCCACGGTGCAGGACTTCGGCGGCAATACCTACTTCATCCGCAGCAAAGAGCTTTCGGAGACAGAGAAGAACGAACTCGTGGAGCAGCTGAAGGCCGGCCTGTCCCCAGGCGGCGCCGAAGTGCTGGCGTTCGACCTCGTCTCCCCGGTGGTCGCAGCGGAGACGGTCGTAGCTGCCTTCTGGGCGGTTTTGGCCGCCGCAGTCGGAATTTTCTTCTACGTCTGGTGGGCCTTCAGAAACGTTCCCAGCCCGTTCCGTTACGGCGCTGCGGCGATTATTGCGCTCATCCACGACGCCGGGGCTGTGATCGGCATTTTCGCCATTCTCGGTGTGGTGGCCGACATTGAGGTCAACACCATGTTCCTCATCGCCCTTCTAACCGTGATCGGGTTCAGCGTCAACGACACCATCGTGGTGTTCGACCGCCTGCGAGAGAACATACTCGCAGCGCCCACCCGCAGCCTGACCGCCAACGTCAATCTGTCCATCTCTGAGACCCTCGGCCGGTCGCTGAACACCTCCCTGACGCTGCTGTTCACACTGCTAGCGCTGATGCTGTTCGGCGGCCCCACGCTGCGGTCGTTCCTGCTGGTGCTGCTAATCGGCGTCGTCGTCGGTACCTACAGCTCCATCGCCATCGCCACCCAGACCCTGGTGGTATGGGAACAGGGCGATATCGGCAGGTTGCTGCGGCGCGTGCGCGGCCAGAGCCAGAGCGAACCTGCCAGCTAAGTGCTCCCCGCGAGGCTTTGCCTCGCTCGTCTGGGCTTCTTCGGCTTATGGCCTCATCGCTTCGGCAATTGGCCGTCCATTGCAGCAATGGTTTCCCACAGACCGCGGGTGCGGTCGAGGGACTCGGGCGTCTCGCTTGCGAACTCGGTTTCGCCCATAAGCTTGTAGATGACCGCTGCGGCTTCGTGGAAGCCGGGCGGTAGATCGGTCGAGGCGAACGTGGCGGCGATCTCCTCCATTTCACCAACCCATCGCCTCGCCTTTACCGGCAGGCCCGGTATCTGTTGGCGCATGCGTTTCAGGCCTGCGGCCTGGCTCTCGGCCATCTCTTTGTCCAGTTCGTCTGCCACGCCGAGGCGCTGCGCCAGCGCCAACACACCTACCGACAGCGCGCTGGCGCCCTTGGTGAACCCGGCGTAGCACATTTTTATGCCCGAGGCCGCGCCGGTCTCCGGGCCCATGTTCCGCACAACTATGCCCGCCCCGTCGAGCGCCTGCATCGCCCCAGCATGTGGACCGGAAGTGTAGAAGCGAGGTGCGTCACCCCGGCCCGGAGGCGGCCCGATTATGGACGCGTCTATGTAGCGCCCGCCCGCCGCCGCAATCGCCTTCTCCATACGCAGGCTGGTAGCTGGAGCGACCGCATTGCAGTCGGCAAACACGGCCCGGCTTCTGGCCGCGCGTATGGCGGCAGCGACGGAAAGGGCGAACGACTCGGCCTCAGACGGCACGAGTATGGACAAGATCAAATCGGCCTGCCCGACAACCTCGCCCAGGCCGCCCACTTCCCGAATGCCAGCCGACTCGGCCAGCCCGCGCGTGCGCTGGCTTCGTCCCGTAAGCGAGGTGATGACCCGGTGACCCGCCTCACCGAGCGCCCTGCCGACGGCGTGTCCCATGTCCCCGGTGCTGAGAACTGCAATTGTCATAGACATCGGGCTAGTGTAGCCCGCCCGTATAATCAAAACCGTTCTTATGAAAATTGGCGCACACGTATCAACAGCTGGTGGCGCACACAAAGCCATCGACAACGCGCTGGCCATCGGCGCGGAGTGCATACAAATATTTGCCTCGTCGCCCCGTGCATGGGCCTTCAAGCCCCAGAAGCCCGAGGCTATCGAAGGCTTCCGGGCCCGGTCCGCAGAGACCGGCGTCGGCCCGGCGTTCCTGCACGGCAGCTACCTGGTTAATCTTGGTGGGGACGAAGAACTGGTCGGCAAGTCTATCGGGTCGCTCACGGCCCACATGAACGCCGCCACCGAACTAGGCGCGAAGGGCGTGATTTTCCATTCGGGCAGCAACAAGGGCAAGGGCTTCGACGCCGTGCTCGACCAGGCCGTTGCGGCCATGACGCAGGTGCTGGCCAATACGTCGCAAGACACGTGGCTCATCATCGAGAACAGCGCGGGCGCGGGCAACCACATAGGCGCGACGTTCGAAGAGATCGGCCGCATGATCGCAGCCCTTGAATCCCGGGAATCGGGGCATTCCGAACGTGTGCGCGTCTGCATCGACACCCAGCACACCTTCGCCGCCGGGTACGACATCACCAGTCCCGGCGGCCTCGCCGCAGCGATGGACCTTTTCGATAGCGCCATCGGCCTGGATCGCCTGGCGGCAGTGCACGCCAACGACTCCAAAACCGAGCTTGGCTCCGGCAAGGACCGGCACGAAAACATAGGCCACGGGTCGATAGGCGAAGAGGGCTTTGCCAACATCATGGCCCACCCCGCGTTTGCCAACGTGCCATTCATGCTGGAAGTGCCCGGCATAGAGGGCAACGGCCCCGACGTGCCCAACATTGATGCACTCAAGGCCATTCGCGCGGCCACAGACACGAAGGTGTCAGGCTGAGCAATTCCTCCGGCGATAAGGCGGCTGCGGCCCGCTACCGGGAGTATTTGGCCTCCGAACTGGAGGCCGCCGCCACCTACGAAGCGTTGGCGGCCAGGGAGCCCGACCCGTCTCGCGCCGCAACACTGCTGAGGCTCGCGCAGGCCGAGCGTCGGCACGGCGCCCGCTGGGCTGAGAAGCTGGGCCAGCCCATGCCAGAGCCGGGCAGAAGACACCTGAGCCCCCTGAACAGGGTGCTGCTATTGGCGGGCCGCCTTATCGGCGTGCAGCGGGTCATCCCCTATCTCGTCATGGCCGAGGCCAAGGACATTCGCCGCTACTCGGCCGACCCCGAGGCCCGCGACATCGCCAAAGAAGAGCGCGAGCACGCACGCACCCTGAAGGTGATGAGCGGAGTGTCCACGCACCCTGTGCAGGAGCCGGGGCATCGTACGGGTAACAGCGGTACCATTAGGGCCGCCGTTCTCGGTGGCAACGACGGGCTCGTGTCCAACTTCGGCCTGGTCATGGGCGTGGCTGGTGGTGTGGACAACCCTGACATCATCGTCATCGCCGGGGTGGCCGGGCTGCTCGCCGGGGCCTTCTCGATGGCCACTGGTGAGTACGTCTCCATGCGCAGCCAGCGAGAGATCTACGAACACCAGATCGCGCTGGAAAAAGCCGAACTGGAGGAGTGGCCAGAGGAAGAAGAAGAAGAACTGGCCATGATCTATGAGGCCAAAGGCCTGCCCCGGCAAGACGCCGAGCGGGTGGCGGCCCATCTCATGACCAACCCCGAACTGGCGCTAGACACCATGGTGCGCGAGGAGTTGGGCCTGAACCCCGACGACCTGGGCGCGCCGTGGAGCGCGGCGATCAGTTCGTTCGTGGCGTTCGCTGCCGGGGCACTGCTGCCCGTACTCCCGTACCTTCTAGGCGCGGGCGGACAGGCGTTCGTGTTGAGCGCAATCGTCAGCGGGGTGGGACTGTTGTTGGTCGGCGCGGCGGTGGCGCTGGCTTCAGGTAGAGGTGTGATGTTGGGAGGAATGAGGATGCTAGTAATTGGAGGAGCCGCAGCCGCGGTGACATACGGAATCGGAACGCTAATCGGAACCCAGGTGCTCAATTGACCAGTTCTCCTGACCGGATTCCCGTAGTCGAGAACATGGACGAGTGGAGCCAACACTTCGAGGCCGGTTGGCTGGCCTATGTGAAAAAGAATGTCCTGGGCGTACCCGGCGCGGGCCCGGACTGGGACCTGTACAAGGGGGCTCGTAACAGGCGGACGCTTGCTGGTAAAGGCATAGACCTGTCGAAGTCGCGCCTGCTGCTGGTGTCGTCTGCCGGGGGCTCGCTAATATCGGCGAACCAGCCGTTCGACGCTGAAAACCCCCATCAGCGACCCGACCATTCGGGCGTTCCCCGTCTCGACCCCGCTCAGCGGCGTTCGGTTCGACCACACGCACTACGACCACGCCGCCATCGAAGTGGACCCCCAGGTGCAGCTTCCACTGCGTCACCTGGGGGACATGGCGGCCGACGGGACCATCGGCGAACTGACGGACAACGTCGTCAACTTCTCTGGTTACCAGCCCGATATCCGCATCATCGCCAACGAGGTTGCTCCCCGGATATTGGACGCTGCCCGTGAAGAGAAGGCGGACGCAGCATTGCTGGTGCCTGCCTGACCGCTGTGCTGCCAGTCCGTTGGACTGATTGCAAGACTGCTGGAACAAGAGGGCATCGCGCCCCGTACCCGGCCGCACGAACATGCGCGGTCGCACGTGCTCGACCGACGGGTCGAGGCCCATCTCCGTCAGCACCGCGACAAGCTCGGCCAGCCTAGGCAGGCCGACGCGCTCCTCCCCGTAGACCGCTCGCCAGATCGGCCCTAGGTGCGTCTGGGGGCCGTGCTCGAACGTCGGCATAAATACGGCCTTGCGGGCGTGCGCGTCGAGCTTACGCACGAAGCCGACCACGTCCGGCTCGGTGTACACAACGTGGGAGCACAGCACGACGTCGGCCGATGGAACGCTCGCGTCCTGCCACTCACCGAACACGGCTGTCACGTTGTCTATGCCTGCGTCGGCAGCGCCTGCTCGCAGCGCGTCCAGCATGGCATGCGAGCTATCGACGACCGTGACGCCTCGGCATCGCAGCGCCAGCGGCAGCGCCAGTCGTCCCGCGCCGCCGCCCACGTCGAGCAGCGTGTCGCCGGGGTCAAGCTCAGATGCGGTGCGTTCGACAAGCGCGTCGCCGGTGCGGTGCGGGTCGGCCCTGAACCTGCCCGTCAGCCCCACCCAGCCGTCTTCGTCCACAGGCAGCCCGTCTGGACCGGCCTGGGCGGCGTCGGCCTGTGCCAGATGGCGCAATACGCGATCGCGGAAGAGATTACTGGATGTCGAGGACGTCAATCTGCAACTGACCCTCTTCGCTGGCGATGTTGAGCAGGTTGCTCACCAGCTTCGTCGCCTCGTCGGTGGCAATGGTGAAGTCGACGGACATGTTCGCGCCGCTGGCCGTGACGTCGAGGCCGTCCAGGAACGACAGCAGTGTGGGGTCGGGTACGAATGCCTTGAACAGACTGGTAAAGCCATCGATCATGGCGGCGGCCCTTGTCGCGCCGTCTGCCGTGCCGAAACCGATGACCGCTTCGGCGGTGAAGTCGTCCCCGGCTCGGTCCAACGCAAGCGACAGCCTGCTCACGTCGGCGAATGCAGACAGGTCTATCGGTAGTTCGCCCCCGAAAATCCCCAGTGGTCCGTCGTCTCCCAGCATCCCGTCTGGGCCCATCAATTTGCCCACGTCGCTGGCCGTCACGTCCGCCACAAGGCTGAGCCAGGGCGTGCCCAGCGCGTCGAGCCGGTCGACAAGCTCGCCGGAAACGGCCTGGGCCTCCCCGGCGTCCACGGTTACGGAAGCGCGCACGGCCTCAGTGCCACCGGCGACGACCCGCCCGTCGTTCAGGGCAGCGAGGGAGAAGTCATCTTCATCACCGGAAGTGCCGGATGCGAACGTGAACACGTCTGTGCCGAAAACGTCCGCGACGGTCGCGGTGGTTCCGTGTGCTTTTTCTACAGGGGTCACCAGTTCATCGAGAACGAGCGTGCCGGGGAGGATCATCCCCAGCCCGTCCTCGTCCGAACCGGTGGCGAACAGCACGATGTCTGTTACCCGCGCCGGGTCGATGCCGGTCTCGTCCTGAATCATCGTCAGCGCATCACCAAGCGAAGACGGTACGTCGTCTTCGGGGGGCAACGCGCCGAACAGGTCGGCGAC
>CAUZIR010000084.1:0-7109 GCA_963579815.1 Dehalococcoidia bacterium | reverse complement strand
CTCAAAATGGAACGTCTCGAGGCCGGACATCAGGTCGGCTGAACGTCCAAGCACTTCGACCACGCTCAAAGGCTCTGGCGTCGGCCCTGGAGTGGGGAGCGGGTCGGAGCTTCCGCAAGCCGATGCCAGCACGATGGCGAGACTCGCCGTTAAAACGGTCAGGACTAATAACTTTGAACGCCGCATAGCTCCCACATCTTATTCCTACGCCTGTTTAACAACAGGCGGTTTCCGAGGGGCATTGTTTATGGGCAGACGCAAAGAAGCCCCGCCCTCGATTTTAGTCGTGGGCGGGGCCTCTCGATTGCTTCAATTTGCGCCGGTTAGGTTACCGGTCGTTTTTGATACGCCTGGTCTTCATAACCATGGCGCCGCCGCCGATGATCAGGACCAATGCGCCAGCCAGTGCCATCATGGCCATAGATGCGATGGACTCGTCACCGGTGTTGGACAGGCCAATACCGAGTTCGGGACCGACCGGCTCCAGACCGCCCACATCTAGCTGGTAGCGGGCCAATAAGTGACCTTGTACGTATGCCTGGTCTGCGCCGCCCTCATCGCCATCGACCGCTATCGTGCCGTCGCCGTTGATGTCGATTCCGTGTAGAGCGGAATTCAGCAGGCCCACTACCGGGTTCAGGTTGAGCTTCGCTGCAAAGAGGCTGCTCTGCCCCAGCGACACGAGCGCCTGGTCACGAGCGGCTATTGCTCGTTCCTCGGCGTTTCCTCCGGACTCGTCAATGTCATCTGCCGAACCGTTGAATCTGTCCAATTCTGCTTCTGCGAATTTCGCATGCTTGCGATCTTCAGCGTGGAGCAGTACCCCAAGGCCGTCGCCCGGTTTACCGAACGATGCGTCGAAGTTGGCCCCGTCCGCACCCTCAATAATGTTGATGACGCGGTGGGTATGGAGCTGCACCTCTTCCAGAGTGGACGCATCGATCGCCAACTGGGCGTGATCAACGGCCAACTGCAGCTGCGTCTTGAGGTTGGTCAGGATGCCGCTGTCGGCTCCCGGAGGCCAACTGATGAGCAGGTGCCGGATGTGGGTCATTCCAGCGAGCAGAATCCGGTTGCTGTAGGCGACTTCACCGGAGGGTTCGGGATCGGTATCGGGCACCGGCTCTACCGTGATCACGAACTTGTTGTAGCTGGCGACGAGGTTTTCACCGTCGGCCGAAACGAATACGTGGTCGATGGTGTTGTCAGCACCTACCGTCATGACGCCTGTGCTGAGCTTGGCAGACCCGTCGTCGCTGATAAGCCAGCCCTCAAGGGCCGTGTTGGCAGCCGGTGCCGGTACGTCCCTCATGCCGATGGTAATTGTGTCTCCAAGGCTTGCGCCGTCGGAGATAGTTGCTTCACCACGGGGTGATAATTCAGATATCAACACGGGTTCCTGGGCCATTGCTAGGCCCGTGGGCAGCGCCATGGTTAGCAATAGGGCCAGGAGGGATGCGACCCTGACTCCGGGTCTCTTAATGGACATTTAGCTGGTAACCCCCTGATTTAGGCAAAACGACTACGAGGCCTCGCCGACGACAAAAAGGTACCACAAGGGCGCGGCGTGGCCTAGGCTTGGCAGGGGAATTTTAGCACAGATATTAGAGATCGCCCACGAGAACCTGGTCTCCCGTGGGGTCACGGCTACCGCCCGCAGGCTCAACAGTGATGCCGATCGCGTCGAATTCACCCACCGGGACTACTAGCTGAATGACCGTTTGGCCGTACCCGGAAGCATCGACAGTGAACGTGCCTACACTGGTTCGTACACCGCCTTTAATGAGCCATATTTGATAGACAAGGTCATCCGGCAAAGGCGGAAGATCCAACACCGCGAGAATGCCGATACGGCCGTCGTTGGACATGAACATCATGCCCCGTGCCGGCGCCGACCGCTGGGATGACCAAAGCATGTTCACCGATCTGTCCGGCGTGGCGGCCATGTACGTCAGCGTTCTTTGTTCTTTAACGATGTCCATCATTTCGGACTCGTTTTGGGAAACGGTCTGCACCTGGTTGGCCAGGTCTGTCTGCTTATCGATCACTTCAGAGAGCAGTTCATCGACCTCGGCCATCGCGGAAGATTCCTGCTCCACGACGGCAGCCAACTCTTGCTGATCGGCCGTGACCGCGTCGATCTTGTCGGTCACAATCTGCAAGTCTTCCTGTATAACCTCCTGTAGCTTCGCCCGGGCCTGTAGCTCTGCCCCGGCGACCGTATCCTGCAACGCCAGTGTCTCTACGTTCTGAGTCAGCTGAGTTGAGTTGCTTTCCACCGAGTCAAGCCGGTTGTCCAGCCACACCCCGCCGACCACCAGTAGTGCGATTGCGACGGCACCCAGGCCCATAGCCGGGTGGGTCCAGCGGCTGCCCAATAGGGCCCGCAGGCCGGTTTCTGCTCGCCCTGAATCAGCCTGTGGAATGGGGTTGACCCGGACGCAGGTTCCGGAAGTCAGTTCGAATCGTGCGCCGAGATCGGCGTCTACCCTGGCGAACAGCGCCTGCGCCACCCAGTCGGGAACGGGCGCGCGTTCGGCCCCGGCGGCAAGTGACGCCATGGACTCCGTTGACACCCTCTTCGGTCACCCATACACTCGCCGCCGTGAATAGGCTGTCAGGAAAGGTTGCAATAGTGACGGGCGCTGCCGGTGGCATGGGCGCCGCCGAGGCCCGGCTGTTCGCCGAAGAAGGGGCGACCGTCGTCGTCGCCGACGTGCAGGACGAGGCTGGAGCCGAAGTAGCCAGGCAGATAAACGACTCTGGAGGCTCGGCGCGGTACGTCTCTTTGGATGTATCGAGTGAAGCCGGCTGGACGGGCATTATCCGCGACACGGTTCAGGCCGACGGCTGCCTCGACGTACTGGTGAACAACGCCGGTGTGGGCGGAGGCGACGCTGAGATGGTCGACTTCACCACGCAGGACTGGGACCGGGTCATCGCCGTGAACGCAACCGGCGTCTTTCTCGGCACCAAGCACGCTGCGCTCGCTATGCGGCGCTCAGGGGGCGGGTCTATCATCAACATCTCCTCTATATACGGCCTGGTTGGAGCGGGGAGCGGGGCAGCTTACCCGGCGTCCAAGGGTGCCGTTCGGTCGTTCACGAAGGCGGCGGCGGTGCAGCTGGCACCCGACAATATTCGGGTTAACTCGGTCCACCCTGGCTTTATCGACACCCCGCAGACCGGCTGGATGATGGCCGACCCCGATATTGTCAGAACGCTCCAGGACCGCACGCCGTTGGGCCGTATCGCCACCCCTGAAGACATTGCATGGGGCGTCCTGTACCTGGCCACGGACGAATCGTCCTACATGACCGGCTCAGAGTTCGTCATAGACGGCGGTATAACGGCCCAGTGAACCGGACAGTCAGCCTTGTGAGGCAAAGCACTTGAATCGACTTCCCGGCAAAACAGCCATCATTACCGGTGCGGCGGGCGGCATGGGCGCAGCCGAGGCCCGGCTATTCGCTGAACAAGGCGCGACGGTGGTACTCACCGACGTGCAGGACGAACTGGGTCACAAGGTCGCAGCCGAAATTGCCGCCAGCGGGGGCGTGGCCGTGTACCGCCGCCTGAACGTATCGGACGAGTCGGAGTGGGAGGAGACCGTTGGCTGGGTCGAGGCTCAATACGGACGCCTGGACGTGGTGGTGAATAACGCGGGCATATTCAGCGGTCGCATGGGACGCCTTTCTGACTACACCGAGCAGGACTGGGACAGGGTCATTGCCGTTAATGCGACAGGGGTTTTTCTTGGTACTAAAGTGGGTGCCAGGTCGATGCGCCGGACGGTGACGTCCGAGGTTCGGGGCGGGTCGATAATTAACGTTTCATCAGTCTATGGGCTGGTCGGTGCCCCAGGCGAGGGGCCGTACCCGGCGTCCAAGGGTGCCGTCAGGTCCTTCACAAAGGCGGCTGCGGTGCAGTTGGCACCCGACAACATACGAGTCAACTCGGTTCACCCCGGTTTCATCGACACCCCCCAGGCGGCGTCGCTGATGGATGACCCGGTAGAGCGAGCCGCGCTGGTGGAGCGCACGCCCATCGGCCGCATAGGCACCTCTGAAGACGTGGCCTGGGGCATTGTCTACCTGGCCAGCGACGAATCGACCTACATGACCGGTGCAGAGTTCATCATAGACGGCGGCATAACGGCCCAATAGGGCCGAGCCCGAGCCAACCCAAGACGGTTACGCCGGTGTGACGGTGCCCCCGCGAACCTCGTACAGGCGCATGTCGGCCCGCCGGGCCGGGGTGATAGCGTCCAGTTCGGCCGTTGTGATGAGGCACTGGTCGTAGCCAGCTACTCTGTCCAGGACACATTCCCGCCGCATTGGGTCCAGTTCCGAGAGCACGTCGTCCAGCAGTATTACGGGCGTTTCGCCCCGGCGCTGCGACAGGAACTCCGCTTCGGCTAGCTTTAGGGACAGCACCGCCGAGCGAGCCTGCCCCCGGGAGGCGTAGCGGTCAGCGTCGGAGTTGTCTATGAGGATGCGCAGGTCGTCGCGGTGCGGACCGACCGAGGTGTGGCCCTGGGCAACGTCTCGCCTCTCGTTTTCCGCCAGTGCTTCGGCCAGCGCTGCCCCTGCGGCGTTAGCGTGTTCTTGCTTACCCAACTCAGACCCTGTTGCAGAGGCGGGAAAGCTGGGCTGGTATCTGATTTCCAACGCCTGGGCCGCCTGGGACAGGTCCGAGTAGACCGCCGCTGCCTGGACTCGCAACTCTTCCATTGCCCGGTTCCTGGCGGCGATTATGTAGCCGCCTTCCTGGGCCACACGTTCGTTCCATGGCCCGAGTTCGTCCGGGTTGGAGCGACCCTCCCGGATGGACCTGAGCAGGTGATTACGCTGGGTGACTGCCCGCCCGTAGTGCTGGAGAGCCCGCAGGTAGGCCCGGTCGTGCTGAGAGATCAACACGTCCAGGTACCGTCTACGCCCCGACGGAGGCCCGTAGACCAGTTCCAGGTCTGCTGCCGAGAACAGCACGGCGTTGACTTCGCCGACGAGATCTGCGGCGCGGCGCGGCGCGCCATTAACCCGGATCACCTTTTGGAAAGATGTCCCGTCCCAGCCACCGGACGCACTTTCAATGCCTGTGCCTGTTGGTGCACTGGTGCCTGTTTCGTACCCCGGCGGCCCGAGTAGATCGACCTGGACCTTCACTGGCTCGCCAGACCGGTCAATAGTGGCCGAGATGACGGTGTGCACCTGCTCGCCAGCAAACCCGGCACCAGCCCCAGACCCAGTCCCGGCCCCAGTCCCGGCATCGGTCCCTTCGTAGGCAGGGCCGAAGCCAACTAATTCCCGCTCGGCTGCCGCCCTGGGCGACTTGGCCAGGGCCAGCAGGTACAGGGCCTCCAGCAGGTTGCTCTTACCGTTGCCGTTGGCCCCGTGAAAGAGAATTATGCCGGGGGCCAGGTCGAGTTCCAGCTCCCGGAAATTGCGAAACCTCTTAAGCCTCAGATGGGAAAGATGAATAGTTAGGTGTCCAGTTGGCCCAGTGTTCGGGCTCTATTGGCCTGGGCTCTGTTGGCCCGTAGACCCTGTAGAAAGAGAATCTATCAGGTCGAGCAGCCCGTCTTCGTCGAGTATTTTGACATCCAACTCTATGGCGGCGGCGAGCTTTGAGCCCGCATCTGCGCCCGCTACCACGTAGCTGGTTTTTTTACTCACGCTTCCGCTTACCGCGCCACCGAGGTTCTTTATGTGGTCCTGTATTTCGGACCGGCTGAAGCGTTCCAGCCGCCCGGTGACGACGAACCTCAAGTCCTTGAATATCTGCGGCTCTGGTTCGTCGCGGTCTTCGTCTTTCAGGTTGACTCCGGCCACGCGAAGCTTGCCGACCAGGGCCAGGTTGGCCTCGTCTGTGAAGTACCCGGCCACGCTGGCCGCTATTTTCGGTCCGATGCCCGGCACCGCCTCGATTTCTTCGGCCGTCGCGGCGATGACGGCGTCGATGTGCCGGAATCGGCGCGCCAGCAGTTCGGCCACTTCCGTACCGACGAACTTGATGCCCAGCGCCACCAGGACTCGTGCCAATGGCTGGGCTTTGCTGGCCTCAATGGCGTTGAGCAGGTTTGTGACGGAGGTCTCGCCCATCCGGTCCGTCGTTAACAGTTCGTCTCTGTGCTCGTGTAGCGAGTAGATGTCTGCTGCGTCTGCGATGAAGCCCTTTTCCAGGAACAGCGTCACCTGCTTGTCACCGAGGCCGTAGATATCCATCGCCCCCTTGGAGACGAAGTACTCGATAAGCCGGGCCAGTTGAGCCGGGCATCCCGCGTTGACGCAGTACGAACTCGACTCGCCCTCGGGGCGGACCACCTTGTGGCGGCAAGCCGGGCAATGCCTAGGCATTGCGAACTCTTCGGACCAACCGGTTCGCTTCTCAGGCAGCGACCTGACTACCTTGGGTATCACCTCGCCAGCCCGTTCAACGATGACCCTGTCGTTGGTGTGCAGGTCTTTGGAACGGATGTAGTCCTCGTTGTGCAGCGTGGCCCGGCTGACCGTTACCCCGTTGATTAAGACCGGCTCCAGGACCGCGTAGGGGTTGATGGTGCCGGTGCGACCAACGTTGAAACTGACATCGAGGAGCGTGGTTTCTAACTGTTCGGCCGGGAACTTGTAGGCGATGGCCCAGCGGGGTTCTCTGCCGACGCTGCCGAGGTGACGCTGGTAGTCGAACCGGTTCACTTTCACCACGACCCCGTCGCAGGCGTAGTCCAGGTCGCGTTTCCCTTCGACCCACTCGTGGTGGTAGTCGATGGCTTCGTCGATGGTGCCGACCAGCCGATTTTTCGGGTTCACGTTGAAGCCCAGGTCAGACAGGTACCGCAGGGTGTCAAAGTGAGTTTCCAGCGCAATGCCGTCTTCCGGGTACCCCAGTGAGTAGATGTAGATGTCCAACGGCCGCTTGGCGGTCTCGTTTGCGTCTATTTGGCGTAGAGAGCCCGCGGCCGTGTTGCGCGGGTTGGCGTACAGGGCAAGGCCCTCGGCTTCCCGTTTGGCGTTGAACTTTTCGAACTCCGATATGGGGAAAAGGACTTCGCCGCGTACCTCGAATGTTTCGGGGAAATCCCCCGAAACGCTCTGCGGAAGCCGTGCGAC
>CAUZIR010000083.1:0-7116 GCA_963579815.1 Dehalococcoidia bacterium | reverse complement strand
GGTCAACAAGCGCAACAAAGTTATCCGGGCCATTCCCGACCCCCACGCCGAGGCCAACCAGGGACAGGCCTGCTTCAAGGGGAAGTTCGGTCTCGACTTCGTCAACCGTAAAGAGCGGGTGAAGACTCCGCTGGTGCGCGAAGACGGCGAGCTACGCGAGGCCTCTTGGTCAGAGGCGTTAGACCTTGTAGCCGAGAGGCTAAAGCCGCACGCAGGTGGCGAAGGCTACGCGCTGCTCACCTCCCCCAGGGGCACCAATGAAGACGCGTTTGTGGCCCAAAAATTCGCCCGTTCGGTAATGGGCACCAACAACATAGACGTCTCCTCCAACACCAGGCCCGAGCTGGTCGAACCACTCGGCGAAATGCTCGGCCACCAGGCGGCGACCAACCCCATCTGGGACTTGGAAACATCCAAGTGTTTCTTGGTAGTCTCCAGCAACCTGACAGAAGAACAAAACGTCGTCGGCGTCCCCATCAAGAGGGCCGTGAAGGCGGGCGCCAAGCTCATCGTCATCGACCAGCGCGAGACCGAGCTAACGCGGTTCGCCACCATCTGGCTGCGACCCAGGCCGGGCAGCGAGACCGCCCTCATAGGTGGCATGTTACGGACGATCATCGACGAGTCGCTCGACGACCACGAGTTCGTCACCAGCCACTGCGAAGACGCCGCCGCAATGAAGAACTCGGTGGCGGCCTTCGACCTCATCAAAGTGTGTCGCGCCACTGGAATCTCCCAGGAACGCATACAGGAAGCCGCCCGCCTCTTCGCATCTTCGGCTCCTGCAGCCTCACTGTATGGACTGGAAACCATCGCTCCAGACCTGCGCAGCGAGTGTGTGCGAACCATCGTCAACTTGGCGTTGGCCACCGGCAACGTGGGCCGGCCTTCGTCGGGCGTGTATCCGCTGTTCACCGGGGCCAACGAGCAGGGGGCGAAGGACGTAGGAGTCAGCCCCCGGTACCTGCCCGGCTACAGGGCAGTGGGCGATGAAAACTCCCGGCACAACTTCGAGCAGGCCGTTGGGTCCGAGGTCCCGGCAGAGCCCGGCATCGGCCTAACCGAACTGGCCGGGGCGATAGGTGACGGCCGGGTGAGCGCGCTGCATGTAATAGGCAACAGCCCGGTGCTGTCCAATGGCGAATTGGAGGGCTTCAACGGGGCACTGGACAAGCTCGACCTGCTTATCGTGCACGCTACGTTCCCCAACGAACTCACCGACAGGGCCGACGTTGTCCTGCCTTCCGCAACGTTCGCCGAAGCCGACGGCACCTACACCAACATGGAACGCAGGGTCCAGCTACTGTCCGCGGCCATCGGACCCAGAGGCGACCAGGACGTCGACTGGCGAATCCTCTCCCAGGTCGCCCGCCGGATGGGCGTCGAAGGGTTCGAGTACGAGACGGCATCAGAGGTCTTTGACGAACTGGCGAAGCAGGTAGACACCTACACGGGCATCTCCCACGAGCGGCTCCGGCAGCGGTCCATCCAGTGGCCCTGTGACAGCGCCGACTCGCGCGGCACGCCCATAATCAACCCGGTGGCAGACGGCACCTGGCACGTTGGCAAGTTCTCCATGATCGAGTTGACGCCAACCCCGGTGCACTCCGACCCTGAGTTCCCGCTATTGCTCGCGACCGGGCGCGTACTGCTCCAGTCGGACCGTCCGTTGGACATCGTAGAAGATGCCGGGCGCAACTCCGTGCAACGACAGGAAGTCGTCGAGGTACACGCCGACGATGCCGAACGCCTCGGCGTCGCCGACGGCGACCTCGTCGACTTGGTCGGCAAAGACCGCCGCCTGCGCGGAGTAGTACATGTGAACGGGGTTCAGCCTGGCCTCGTCGCCACAACCGAGCTTTTCGGCAAGTTAGCTGGCTTGCTGGACGCCTCAAAGGCACCCGATCCCATGCTGTCCGCCGAGCGTCTTCCCCTTGTGCCGGTGCGCATGGAACAGGTCGCCGACTAGAGCGCGCTAGCCTTCTCCGTACATTCAGATTGACCGCCACTTCCCGTAGTCTGGCATTTACTGGCCACGGGACGGGCACGTTTGGTAGGCGGCACTGTCCTTGAAAGAGGGGCAGGTGCGTGCCATCATTGAATTAGTGCTCTGAAGCACAAACCCAGAGAGGTTGCATTGGCCACCGAAGCAAGAATCGCCCAGATCAAGGCGCAAAAAGCAAAAAAACTCCAACAAGTCACAGTTCGGAAACGGGTAGATTTCACCCCCGAACTGCTGAAAATGTGGATAGAGAAGCCAGAGGGCTACTCGTTCAAACCCGGGCAGTACTGCACCATCGGCATAGACGGCATTGAGCGCGCCTACTCCATAGTTTCCGCCCCCTACGAAAAGGACCTGGAACTGTTCGTAGAGCTCGTTCCCAAGGACGAGGGCGGGGTATTGACCCCCCTTATCTGGGACCTGCATGAGGGCGACACCGTCACCATCAGGCCAAGAGGCAAGGGAGTCTTCGTCTTCAAGCCCGAGTGGCGAAACCATCTAATGCTTGCGACCGTGACCGGCGTAGTCCCCTACCTCAGCATCGTTCGTCAGTACCTCAACGACCTTGCTAGTGGGCTGCACGAACCCGGCGTTCAGCACCATATGTACATCCTCATGGGTGCCAGCTACGCGGACGAGTTCGTCTACGACGCCGAGTTGCAGCAGCTCGCCAAGGCCCACCCGGACCTCGTGACATTCGTGCCCTCCATCAGCCGACCGGGCGAGGCCCGCAACAACGGCTGGTCCGGGCAGACCGGCCGCGCCAACGCCATTACCGAGGAATACCTCGATACCTGGGGCCTGGGGGTCGAAGACACGCTCATCTATGCCTGTGGGCATCCTGGGATGATCGAGGACGTGAAAGAACGCTGCGTTCCACTCGGCTACACCGTGGAAGAAGAGCGCTTCTGGAAGCAGGACTGATTAAGGGGAGTAGTGCCGCTAGAATAGCGGCATGACAACCCCGGCGCGACTGCAGTACCTCGGCATAAAGGCCGAGCACCCGGACGATATTCTCCTGTTCCGCATGGGAGACTTCTACGAGACCTTCGACACCGACGCCGAAGTAGTCGCCAAAGTCCTGGAAATCGCCCTCACTTCCCGTGAGTTCGGCAAGGGCGAGCGCGTCCCGCTGGCGGGCATCCCCTACCACGCCCTCAACTCATACCTGGGTAAATTGGTTAGAGCAGGGCATAGGGTGGCCCTGTGCGAACAAACCTCCGACCCGGCGACGTCGAAAGGGCTCGTGGATCGGGAAGTCGTACGGGTTGTGACACCTGGCACCGTGGTTGAAGACTTCATTCTCGACCCCACCTCAAATAGCTATCTGGCCTCCGTGTTCATCGCAGACGGCCAGGCCGGCCTCGCCTACGCTGACATCACCACCAGCGAGTTCGCCACCGGCCAGTTCGACGCCGACCTGCTCACAGACGAGCTTACCCGGCTGGCACCGGCCGAAATTCTCTTACCCGAAGGCCTGGAACTGCAAACGGGCAACCGACCGGCCGTGGCACTGTCCCCTCACCTGTTCGGCCAGGGGGCGGCGACCGATACCCTGAAACGCCATTTCCGAGTCGCCTCGCTGGAGCCTTTCGGGTGCGAAGGCCTGCCACTGGCCGTGCGCGCGGCCGGGGCGTTAATCGAATATCTAGGTAAGAGTAACGGGACGGCCCTGGCACAGATAACCGGCCTGATGACCTACTCGGTCGAGTCGCACATGGTCCTCGACCCCCAGACCATTCGAAACCTGGAACTGTTCGAAGGCGGACGCTGGGGCGACCGGGGCGCTTCCCTCACGTCGGTGCTGGACGACACGCGAACATCCATGGGGGCCAGGTTGCTCCGGCGCTGGGTGGGGACGCCGCTGCTCGACATCTCCCGCCTCCAGGCGCGACTGGACGCAGTCGAGTGGTTCCACTCCAGTGCCCTTCGTCGGGGTGGCGTGGCGGAGCTACTCGCCGGGGTTTCAGACATTGAACGGCTGGTAAACAGGGTTAGAGGCTCGACGGCGACGCCTCGTGACCTGGCGGCGCTTAGAGACAGTCTCAAGCTGTCGCCCCAGGTGCGTGAACGCCTGTCCGACGAGGAAGACGCAGACCAGGTGTCTGACCTGGCCAGCCGAATAGGAACCCACCAGGAAGTGGTCGACCTCATAGACGCGGCCATAGCTGACGACCCGCCTCTGTCGGTGGGGCAGGGGAGGGTCATCCGGCGAGGTTACTCCTCAGAACTCGACGGCATAAGAGACGGTGCCAAGAGCGCTCGCGACTACATAGCGGGCCTGGAAGCTCAGGAACGTGACCGTACCGGCGTCAAGTCGCTCAAGGTCGGGTTCAACAAGGTCTTCGGCTACTACATCGAGGTGAGCAAGGCCAACACCGACCGCGTGCCCGACGACTACATAAGGCGGCAGACTCTCGTCAACGCAGAG
This sequence comes from Dehalococcoidia bacterium, assembly GCA_963579815.1. GTDB lineage: Bacteria > Chloroflexota > Dehalococcoidia > Lucifugimonadales > UBA2962 > CAUZIR01. The sequence goes on along the minus strand of CAUZIR010000083.1, from coordinate 2,683 downwards.
CGGTACGTAACGGACGAAATGAAGGAATACGAATCCCGGGTGTTGAATGCCCAGGAGCGCGTAGCAGAAGTCGAAGTAGGCCTGTTCCGAAACGTGTGCAGCGAGGTCGCCCGCTCCGCCGACCAGGTGCTCGTCACCGGCCGTGCCCTCGCCCGGGTCGACGTCCTACGGGCGCTGGGTGACGTGGCTGCGTCTCGCAACTACGTTCGCCCCGAGCTGACCACCGACACAGCGCTGGTAATAGAGCAGGGCCGGCATCCCGTGGTCGAAAAGCTATTGCCGCCTGGTCGCTTCGTCCCCAACGACTCCCGGTTGGCCACGCAAGACGAACAACTCGTGGTTCTCACTGGGCCCAACATGGCTGGCAAGTCCACGTTCATTCGCCAGGTAGCGATCATCGCTCTGATGGCACAGATCGGCAGCTTCGTCCCCGCCCGGTCTGCGAGCGTAGGGTTAGTAGACCGCATATTCACCAGGGTTGGCATGCAAGACGATCTGACGGTAGGCCAGTCAACCTTCATGGTCGAGATGGTCGAGACCGCCGCCATCCTCAACCACGCAACCGAACGTTCGCTCATCATCTTGGACGAAATCGGCAGGGGCACATCCACCTACGACGGCCTGGCCATTGCCCGCGCCACCGCCGAGTACATTCACAACCATCCCGGACTGGGTTGCCGCACACTGTTCGCCACCCACTACCACGAGCTCACGCAGTTGGCCCAAACGCTGCCACGAGTACGCAATCACAATGTGTCAGTGGCCGAAGAGGGGGGCGAAGTGGTCTTCCTGCACAGAATCGTCCCAGGGGGTGCCGACCGCAGCTACGGCGTTCACGTAGCCAGGTTGGCGGGGCTGCCGCCCGGTGTCATAGACCGGGCGTGGGACGTGTTAGCGGAACTAGAGCGGTCCGGGTCGCAAAACGGACCCGCGGCCGAGTCGTCCCCGGCCAAGCAGCTCAGCTTCCTCGGAGCCTCCCCCGCAGTAGTGGAAGAGCTGCTGGCCCTCGACCCCTCGACAATGACGCCGCTGGAGGCAATAACCAGGCTCTACGAGCTCAAGGAAAGAGCCCGAGACCAGTCCTGAAGTTGGCTAGCTGGCCTTCTCCAATACGTCCCGCCAGTCCTGTTCATCGCCAGGAAAGACATCCCTACGGAAAGCCGCGGGTCGAAGGACTGCGGGTCGAGCGTCAGCGTACGTGCCGGTGCTCTCGGCCCTTCGCTTGGCCCTCGCGTCCGGGATATCCGGGTAGGTAACGTGCCCGCAGTGCGAGCACAGCACGTACCAGCCATCGAAATCGTTTTCCAAAGTCCGGTCGCCGCCACAGCGCAGACAGGACTTAAAGTAGACCGTTCCACCACTCGTTGTTGACATAAGAAAAGGTTATTCGCTTTCCACCGGCGGGGTCAGAGGGCTTGGACGGGCGCTTGGGGAGCCGTGTACCCAATTCCCCCGTCGGAGCAACCACCGCTCGGGACCGATACTCGTACCCAGCCGCAAAACCGGGTAGAGCGTCGGCATCACCGGTGCCGGCCCCCGTGTCGTTGTGAGTTCTTTAATTGTCCTGATTGTTCTTCTTACGGCCGGTACTTGCCTTGGCCGCCGCCCCGCTGTTTATAGGGCGAATGGTGTCTGAAGCAGGTGCTGCTTCCACCGGTTTGGTGGCCTCGGCCAGGGCGGTCTGCACCGTCTCGGCCGCCAGTGCCTCAATCCGGGTAAGGGCCTGTTTCACCTCTGTAAGCACCTATCGTCGCATCTCGGGCGCCTCTTTCCTGACCGCGTCGCGCGCCTGGAGCATAATCTCGGTGGCCTGTTCCTGAGCTTCGGACACCACCTTGACTCGGGTCTCACCGGCCTCTTGTAAAAGAGCCGAAGCCACCGCCCGGTCACGGTCGGGTTCACCCTGCGGCTCGTCCTGTCCCACAGGCCGGGGTGGGCCCGGCGGCTCCTGCGCAGAGCCACCAGCGTCCTCGGTTTTTGCTTTCACAGTCCTGTCGACCGGTATCTTCTCCTCTGAACGAGGCAAAGAGACGGTCTTCGCCGGTCTGCAAGAGGCAAGGGGCACAATGGAGCCCAAGGGTGGCGTCATCGCTAACGGCCAGATCAAGGACAACCTGAGTCTGGGCAACTCTGCCTGGACCGCGTCGTCGAACGTCACGGCAACGGCGGACACCACCGACAAGAAAGAGGGTACGGGCAGTTCCGACCTCTCAGTAGCGGCGGCATTCGCTACCGGGCTGCTCGCTTACGAGGACACTGCCTCGGTAGTGGACCTAACCGACCAGACCCAGGCCAGTTTCTGGATCAAGTCGTCCACCACCACGGTGGCCGGTCAGTTAGAGCTGGTCCTCGACGAGTCTACTGGTTGTGCCAGCCCAGACCCCCAGACCCCCAGATCCCCAGGCCCCGGGTCCGGGAGTCGGGGGTCGCGCTACGAAACCGCGACGACCGTTGCCCAGCTTTCGAACCTCTCGTTGACGTTCGCCATTTTGGCAGGTGTAAGGCCGCTCAACTCGGGCTGGGTACGGAACAGGTTGTAGTCTAGGCGCCACCCCGCCATCACCAGCCGGAATATGTGCTCGCGGGTAGTGGCGAGAACCACATCGAGCCTCTTGTCCAGGTGCGGTTTCACTTGCTGACTCATTGGGTGACTCACGTAACCACTCATATGGCCACCCATATA
>CAUZIR010000082.1:0-7125 GCA_963579815.1 Dehalococcoidia bacterium | reverse complement strand
TGGCAATTCCCACGAACGAGGCCCCGGTGAGCAGCACAGAGCCATGAGCTGCGGCCCTCCCCGTTAGCTCGTCAGGTGGTTTGACAAACCGCTTCATCCAGCCCTCACAGGTGGAAACCTACCCCACCGAAAATTGGACTGCAGGCCTTAAACCTTGGTGGCCAGGAAAATACAGTTCGTCTTACGCAGTCCTCTTCTCCAATGGCTAAAAAGTCCAAGCCGGAGATAGTAGATCAAAGCGGCTACGCCTCTGACCTTCGGGATCCGCCACAGCCTCGCGCTGATCCGATAATGAAAATCCCAGATTCCCGGTACCTCTATCTCAAACCCGTGTTTCTCCAGCATAGAAACCCAGTCGGAAAAGCGGTACTCATGAATGCCGAGGGACCTCCTCGTCACGTCTCCCAGAACCCGTTCACCGGCTTCGTTTACTACGAACTTTCGCTTGTCCAAAAGCCGTTCCAAGTCTGCGTTGGACATCCAATCGGGGTTCGAAGTCTCTATCAGGACAGCCGTCCCGCCGACCTTTAACACCCTGTGCAATTCGGACAACGTACGATCGATATCTTCGGAGTGGTGAAAACCACCGAGTTCGACCACGAAATCCAGTGAACCGTCGGGCATCTCAAGATTGTTGAAATCGCCCACCACCCGGTTGATCTTGCTCTGGTCCGCACCCAACGCCTCGAACACCTTGGGCATGGTGAAATCGACGAAGTCATCAGAGTAGTCCACTGCGATCACGGTATCGACTTCGGGGATTTGAGAAACAAATGCAGTACAGAGGCCCGAACCGGCTCCCAGATCGGCGCCCACCCCGTTGAAGACGCCCCGTTCTTGATGAACACGCTGAATCGAGCGCTGAATGTGGACCCGTTCTTTAAGGCGCCCCTTATGGGTGTTAAAAATATTCGCACCATCCTGGCCGATATCCACCCTATTCTGAGCGACTTTCTCCGCAATCATGGCATGGGCCTGGTCATTGGTCGTTTCAGTTAACCTCCACCGTTCAACGTCTCGCTGCGCGTCGGCCCCGGAAGATCTCTCTGTCACCTCACTCATTTAACAGCCAAAAACCCTTCGAAGCTGATGCTCTTCATTATCGTCATGACATCCACAAATCCCGCCCGTCTCATAAGTTCAAAATTAGCCTGAGTAGAAAACGGTTCCAAAATCCCCTTGAGGCTGCGTTGTTTTGCCATAATCTCCAGTTCGCTAAAGCCATTGTCCAACTTGAATTCGTGGTACAGCTGATTGGCAACGTCCTGGAACCGGGCATCAGGCGCACGGACTTTCTCAAAAAGAACCAGTGCCCCTCCCCATTCCAGCGACTTATAAATCTTGTTGACAACCTCTTGCCTGTGTCGGGGGTGAATGAACTGCAACGTGTAGTAAGAGATGTACATCGACGTTGGCTCCGACTCAAAAGTCCGTACGTCTTCGTTCACAAACGTAGCGTTTGTGAACTCGGCGCAACGGGTTCGGGCCAGGTCCAGCATTTCATCCACCACGTCCAGGCCCAGGTAACGGAAGGATTTACGGCCCCGGTTGAACTTCAAAAACTTCTCGGCCAGGACACCCGTCGATGTACCCAATTCCACGACCAGACCATCTATCGGAACAAAAAAGTCACTCAACTTACACACCAAGTCATGCCCCACCTCGTACAGTGGTACAGACCGTTTTACATGCTCGTCAAAGTCCTCGGAAATACCTTCGAAGGACCAGCCCGCGTTCAGTGCCGATATGTTGGAATCAACCTTGGCCACTAATTTGCCTCCTCTAGCACGAGTTGGATGCGACCCGCCGCGGCATCACTGCCCTGATGGCCATCGGTGATTCCGCCGCTTCCAGAATTTTATCCGCCGGGTACTCCTGGGTACAAGCGGCGGGTGGTTTACCGGCTAGCCAACGGCATCAAGAATTGCTTTTACTCGCTCATCCCAGGTGAACCCGCCGGCCCTTTTGCGGGCATCTTCAACCATGTTCGCCACCGCCGTCCCCCCGTCCAGGGCCAGGCGTATTCCCCTGGCCAGATCCTTCGGGTCTCCGGCGGCAACGAGAATCGCGGTCGTGTCATCGACCACCTCTCTTATCGACGGCAAGTCGGAAGCAACAATGGGCCGTTCAGCGGCCATGTACTCGAACAGTTTTAACGGAGAGGTGTGATGGGTTGAGAGTTTCGACACCGGCTTATTCGGCAGCACCAGCACATCGGCGGCCTTGAGGTAGTGACGTACCCGTGCATGCGGAACGAAGCCCAGCACATCTACCCTGTCCCGGAGCCCCTGTTTATCAACCACCTTTTGCAGGGCCTCCGGCTCCCCTTCAAAGCCCCCGACAATCACCACCCTCGTCCCTTCCGGGAGCAGCCTGGCGGATTGCACCAACACATCGACGCCCTTCCACTCCGAGAGCCTCCCGGTGTAAAGGACTATCTTGCCCTCCAGCGGCAGCCCCACCGCCCTTCTTGCGGTCGCGGCATCCTGCTCAAAATCGAACGCGGCAACATCCACCCCGTCCGGGGCGAGGCTAATCTTGTCGCGAGGCAGGCCATTGGCGACCGCTGTATCAATCAGGCCTTCGCTAATGGCAAACGTCCTGCGTGACCGCCGCACCAACCCCGCATAGAGCCAGGACCGTCGCTCAGAATAGTCCAGCATCTCGTATACAAGGTTGCGGAAAGCGAAACTGAGAGCCCACGCCGGCGACTCCTCGCGCATGTACAGGATGTCGGGTCTGTGCCGTAGCACGGACCCGATCATGCCGGGCATTCCGAACACCGTTTTCGGATCAAGCCGGGGCTCTCCGATCACCTCAATCTGGAACGGATGCGTGATGCCATACTGGTCCCATAACTCATCAACTGTGCAGTGTAGAGCGGAAATCGCCAGGACAAAGTCACATTGACGAGAGAAGGCCTCGGCCATCTTCAGCGTTTGCACACGGTTGGCCACCCGTCTCGGGAAATCGCGCGGGGCCAGGTACAGTAGCTTCAAATCGCCATACCCGGTCCAATAATTACCGAAGGCTCACAGCGGGTAAAAGACCGACAAGTCACAGACGCGACATCAACTCGGATAGCGATATTTTTCGAGCAACCTCGGCAGACGTGCTGCGACCCTGTGCATGTGCGTCCTAACTGTCCTCGGAATCCGCTTAAATTTTTTAACGCCCGAACGCCGCTAGAACCTCGTTCGCAAGCCTCTCGCCGGAGCGGCCGTCCCGCTTCCACACCACCCGGTCCACAATCGCCGCCCTGTCGATCTTATCGGTTTGTGGTGCGGACAAAAAGAGCCGAACGGCCTCCGCCAACTCCGCCTGTGTAGTCACCACACGCGTGGCTCCGACCTCACTGACCATCCGATTGTGAACCAGCCGGAACACGTGGCGTGCAACGTGCGTGCGAGGCAGTCCGGTCCTCGTCCGATCCAGTCCATAGCCGATGCTCGGTGTGTCATGGCAGGCGGCATCAATCGCAATAGTCGAGCCCATGTGAATGAGCAGATCGGCGTGGTGCACCGCTCGTCCAAGGCTGTGTATATGATCGTCGGTCTGGTCAAACCTGTCCGCCCACGACTCAACGACGCGGCCTGACATTTCCGAGCTTATCCCCAGTTCGCTTTCAACCAAGGACAGGTCCAGGCTCGCCTTCGGCAGTTTGCGGACATGCAAATGCCACTTGAACTCGAAATTCTGTTTAGTAAGCACCTCGTGGACGACTCGAAGGTTATCCGCGTCCGAGATCGTGTAACTCGCACCCGGTGAATACAGGATCAGCTTCGAGTCGGGATCGGCTCCGAGGCTGGCGAGGTACTGTGACCGGTCACCGTAATCCCCGTTTCGAAAATGCTCGTCGAAGCCGGGTGCACCCACGACCGCAATCTTCTCCGGCGGGACGAAGTGATATGTCATAGCCTCTCGCCTCATCTGTGGCGACCACACGAGCAGTTTATCGGGCTCAACGGACATCCTCATTTTACTGGTCAAATTGTCCCAACTCTTGACCATCGCCAGCGTCGGGACGCCCCTCCTCCTAGCCTCCCGCAACAGGGCTGTATCCGGGTCGAACGAGTATGTCGTCAAAACCACATCAGGCCGATGCACATCGATCAGTTCACCGAATTCTGGGTGAGAGAACGTCCTGGCATCGACCCACTCCAGCAGCCGACGAAACCTGCGGGACTTGTGAAGAAAGAGAATACTCGCCAGGGCACCGCCAATCAACGACAAATAGTTCCCTCCGCGAAGTCCACGGTCGAGCCACTTGATCGTAACGGTCCACGTGACCCCAGGGTGCCCCCAGGCGAGCGTGTTCGCAATGGCGCTCCACAGCCGCTCCAGTGGCCGCTTGTTCAACTCCGGCAGTGCTACCAGCTCCACATCAAATCGGCTCAGCTCCTCAATCAAATATTGTTCGGAGAAGGCGGGACAGGCGGCGATGATCTTGACTCCGGCCCGGTCCATTACCGCGACAAACTCCGATCTGAACAAGTTCCGTGCGGTCATGCCGTGACGAAGCATCACCAGCAGCGTCGGCTTCCGGTCGGAGTCGGGTCGAACGTTATCGTCCGGTGTGCCTGTTGTCATGACGAGCCCAGGGAGTCGACAATCCGGACCACGTCATTGGCGGCATCGACACAGGTGCCGATCTTGCCGGAGAACACCGATACGAAGCCATTCCCAAGATCGGTTACCTGGGTGGGCCGTTTATCGGTGTCATCCGTATTCGGAAACACCGCCCGCACCGTGTACATTGAGCCAAGGTGTTTGGCGTCCCTGAGACCGGGAATGAACCTCGAACCGTGCTCCAAAAAGCGTTCGATATTGGTAACGGCTGGCCTCTCCACCACACCGCGATCAAGCATTGGGGCAATCAATTCGCTCACTTCGGGTTCGGCACCCACATTCGTGGCGTGGATCGCGTGTACAACATTGCCCAGCACAAATCGGTCTGAGTGGCCGACGGGGTCAAAGCACATGAACGGGCCGTCCATGATCACCACGCTCTTGCCGCGAAACTGGGGTGGCAGTTCTACCACTGGCTTCTCGCAAACCTCGAACTGAAAATGCCGCCGCCCGTTATCGCCGTCGGGTAAGACGGAGTTCAATCTGGAGTAGGTGGCCACAACCGTTAGGTCATACCGGCGGCTCATGCCACTTTGGAAGTTTGTCCCCAGCCTGAGATTGACCCGGGAGCGTTCGATATTCGCATGGCAGAGCCGGGTCAGAGCGGTAATGTCGATCAGCCGCTCCTTAACCTTATAGGTCCCCTCAATCAGTGACGAATCAACCAGGTCCAGTTTCACCGGCTCATATTCGAGGCCCACATCGAGACAGAAGCGCTCGAACTGCTCACACGAAGTCTTTGAGTCCGACCTGGCGAAACAGTAATAGTGGTCGTCGCCGTCAATGACTGCTTCTGCGTACTCCTCAATGAACACCGGTTCGGCCAGCCTCGATTGAAGCGCCGTCTCGGCGCTGCGGGGGTAATGGTATCCCCTGTGCAGCCTGTACTGGTTCGCGAAAGAGGCCCCCGCCAAAATCTCGTTACTTCGCTCGTAAAGGTCCACCTCGTGCCCTGCGCGAGCGAGCCACACGGCGATCGTCACGCCGAAAACACCGGCTCCCACCACTGCAATCCTGCCGCTACCCCCCGAACTCGAAGCGTGACTCAAGTTAGCGGCTCAACGCCTCGATCGCAGAAACCACATCCAGTCCGAACCGCCCGTCTGTTACCGGGGAAACCCCGGGATGGATCTGTCGCCTAAAGCTCGCCACCTCAAGATCGAGCGGCTGAACATCGGGGCGAGTGAAAATGGGCTTCGGGCCGTCAGTAGTGCATTCGTAAAGGACATTTTCAGACCACGAAAACGTCCTTCCGGATTCCGTCTTGGCGGTGACCGATTTGGACCGGACTGGGTCACATCTGTCTATCTCAACGACCAGGTCATCACCGGTGCCACCAAAACCGAAGGCGGCGATCACAGAGTCGGATTTGCTGACGAACCCTCGGCTATGCAGCAGGCGTCCGTTGGACGGACGCCTGCCAAACAGGCCAATCCCAAGCGCCACTTCGTGGGCCATCAAATTCCAGACGATGTCCTCGTCGAACGTGCCGAACTTGTGCCAGCTCGTGTTCATCTTCGCAACCGGGTCGGCCTGGGTAATTCGCCGCAACTCATTGAAGACCGGATCGTACAAAAACACATGACCCGTGAACAGCGCCAGTCCTCGGCGTTTGGCCGCGTCCACCAGGCTCCGGCATTCCTCGGTCGTAGTGGCGAGCGGTTTCTCGACGAACGTGTGCTTACCGGCGGAGAGCGCCAGCGCTGCAATGTGTGCATGGGTAGCAATCGGGGTAGCGATGGCAATCGCATCGACGTGTTCATCCTCAAGCAGATCGGACAGCCTGTCTGTCACGGTGATACCGGGAAACTCACCTTCAATCCAGGTCCGAGTTTCCGTCCGGCCGAGGTGGCAAAAGCCTCGAATATCAAAGTGCTTTCCGAACGCCGCAGCGAGCCGGCGCCCCCAGCGCCCGGCCCCCACAACGCCAACCGTCATCACATCACCGTCCATCGTCACCTAACCTTGGAAAATCTACCGCACACGCGGCGGCCTCGCCGATACCGAAACGACGCTTCAGGAATTGGACCCCATCTCTGGCCGGGTTAATTTGGGCCAGGTCGGCCTCTGCACACTCTTGGCGGCCAGCACTGCGTGGCCGGTCATTCCACCCAGCAGTCCGAAGGTCAGCCAGAAAAGCCGATTCACCTCGATGTGCCAAAACAGGCCAACGAAGAGATAACCGGCCAACAGGGCGACAAGCAAGTTAAGGGCGAGGCGATCGTCCAGGGTCATTCCTCTGGACACTCTCGCCGCTCGGGCGAACACGATCCAGAACATGAGCATGAACCCGCTGAACCCCAGTATCCCGGTCTCAGTCAACCACGACAGGTACAAGTTGTGCGTTTCCGCCCCGAACTGCGACCGGATCCGGAATTCAGAAAACCCCACGCCCCACACCGGTGAAGTCCCATACAGCCTGCGAGCCTCGCTCCAGTACTCCAGCCGACCAGAGAGGCTGCCACCCAGCATGTAAAAGCGGTCGTTCTGGTTATC